>DATBPR010000001.1:0-2404 GCA_036561285.1 Candidatus Limnocylindrales bacterium
GAACCGGCGCACCCTCTGCCTCCGCCCATCGGACGCGGACCGCGTCCCTGCGCACGCAGCGTATCCCGCCCGACACCGGCTCGTGAGGGCGCGGGCCGGATTCGGGCGGCGGTGCCCGCGCCCGGACCGCGGGGCCCGCGCCCGGGGAACTCCGGTGATCGAAGGGGATGGCGGGTCGCTAGACCGACACTCCCGTCATCGATCAGACACCGCGGAATGTCGCGACGCCGGTCCTCAGCGATTGAACCAGTCGTTCGTATCGATCCGGCCGGCTTCCTCGTCGAGCTCCGCTCGGCGTGACTTCGCGACGGGCTCGCTGACCTTCGCCCGCTTGCGGTTGCCGGCGGACTCGGTCGCGCCCGACCAGTGCTCCTCGCCGAGCAGCTCGTTGATGGCATCGACGTAGGCTTCGATCGAGGCGGCGATGATGTTCGTCGAGGTGACCTCGCCCACGTAGCGGCCCTCGCCGCGCGCGCCGCCGGCGGAGGGCGGCGGGGCGATCGTCACCGTCACCCGGCCCTCGGCATCGGGGCCCTCGGCGACTGCATGGACGTCGTACGCAAGGAGGGCGGGATGGCCGGTCAGGACACCGGCAAGCGCCTTGTCGACCGCCCGGAACAGGGCGTCGACCGCGCCGTTGCCCTCGGCCGAGGCCTCCCACTGGTGATCGCCGGCGGCGATCACGACCGCACCGCGACTGTTCGAGTTCGAGCCCGACGTGACCGTCCAGCGGGCGAGCGACAGGGTGTCGGCGTCGTCCCCGGACATCGCGCCGGGAGCGGGGGTCGGTGTCGTGGCCATGCGGGCTACCTCCCGGTCGTGGACGTCGCCGCGGGGGTCACCGACGCCGTCGTGAAATGCCGTTCGTCGCGGCGCCGGAGCTCGGCGCCGGACTTCCAGATCGCGTACTCGAGCGAGTCGGCAAGGGCGATCGCCGACGCCGCGATGATGTTCGTGTCACTGCCCATCGTCGACCACTCGCGGGTGCCGTCCGACGAATCGATGATCACTCGCGTCCGGGCGGCCGTCGCCGAATCGCCGTCGAGGATCCGGACCTTGTAGTCGTACAGGTGGACCTCGTCGAGCTGCGGATAGAACGCCCGAAGCGCCTTGCGGAGCGCTGCGTCGAGAGCGTTCACGGGGCCGTTCCCGTCGGCGGCGGTGTGGAGCACCTCCCCGTCGACCTCGACCTTGACCGTCGCCTCGGCCAGCAGCTCGCGGCCGGCACGCTGCTCGACGAGGCAGGTGTAGTCGACGATCCGGAACGGCGCGGCGTAGTCGGACTGGTGGCGGCGGATCAGGAGCTCGAAGCTCGCCTCGGCGCCCTCGAAGGCCAGGCCCTCGCTCTCCAGCTGCTTGACGAGCTGGCTCAGGACCTTCGGGTCGACGACACCGTCGAGCCGGTGGCCGAGCTGCTCCGCCCGGATCCGGGTGTTCGCCTTGCCGCCGAGCTCGCTCACGACGAGCCGGCCCTGGTTGCCGACGGCGGTGGGATCGACGTGCTGGTAGCTCCGCTCGACCTTGGCGACCGCGGCCCCGTGGACGCCGCCCTTGTGGGCGAACGCCGACCGGCCGACGTACGGCTGCCAGTCGTTCGGGTTGACGTTGGCGATCTCCGCGACGGACCGGCTGAGCTCGGTCAGGCCGGGCAGCGCGCCGCCACCGGCCGGGACCAGCTCGTGACCAGTCTTGAGGGCGAGGTTGGCGAGAATCGAGACCATGTTCGCGTTGCCCGCCCGTTCGCCGTAGCCGTTGATCGTGGCCTGGACATGGCGGACGCCGGCTCCCACGGCCGCGAGGGAGTTGGCGACGGCCAGCTCCGCGTCGTTGTGGGTGTGGATCCCCCACGTGACCGGCGCGCCGGCGGCCTCCGTGTCGGACTCCAGCGCGGCCCGGACGTCGGTCACGATCGCGACGAGGTCGCTCGTCAGCGTCCCGCCGTTCGTATCGCACAGGACGATCGTCCGGGCGCCGGCCCCGCGGGCCGCGCGCAGGGTCGAGAGGGCGTAGCCCGGGTCGTCGCGATAGCCGTCGAAGAAGTGCTCGGCATCGTAGACGAGCTCGCGACCCCGATCGACGATGAAGCCGACCGAGTCCGCCACCATGTCGAGGTTCTCCTGCGGCGTCGCGCCGAGGACCTCGATGACGTGGAGGAGCCAGCTCTTCCCGAAGATCGTCACGACCGGCGTCTCGGCGGCAACGAGCTCGCGGAGGTTCGGGTCGGTCTCCGGCCGGTTGGCGCGATGGCGGGTCGAGCCGAACGCGGCGAGCTTCGCGGTCTGCCAGGTCATGGTCCGGGCGGCCTTGAAGAACTCGATGTCCTTCGGGTTCGAGCCCGGCCAGCCGCCCTCGATGTAGGGCATCCCGTACTCGTCGAGCATCCGGGCGACCCGGAGCTTGTCGG
>DATBPR010000002.1:0-1568 GCA_036561285.1 Candidatus Limnocylindrales bacterium
GAACTTCCCGGTGACGCGCAGCGGCGGCGTGTCGAAGGCGTCGGCGACGATCTGTACGCGGCCGCAGAGCCCGGTCGGGTCCTGGACGACGCCGTCCTGGTTCTCGACGAGGATGCTCGCCACCGTCGGCCGCGTCGAATCGAAGTACGGCGTCAGGTGGCCGCGCTGCAGGGGATTGACGGCGCGCCCACCCCGGATCTCCGAGATGTGCACGTGGCCGAACGGCGCCTGGACGTAGCCGATCACGGTCCTCCGCGCGACGACGTGCTGGCCCTCGCCGACCACGGCCACGACGTGGAAGTACTGGAACGTCACCGCATTGCGCGTGACGAGGTTGAGCGTCGCGGCGCCCATGTGACGGATCCGTCCGTCGGCGATCGCGTAGACGGGCGTCCCGTCGGGCGCGACGATGTCGACGCCCTGGTGGAACGAGAAGCTGCCCGGCCCGGCGATCCCGTTGTCGCCGACGTCGCCGGCGTACACGGTGCGCGGGTCGCCGAAGAAGCCGCGGATCGGATGCTGCCTGTCGAACGGCTTGACCGGCCACGGGTATGCGGCCGCCGCCGCCGGGAGCGCGAGCACGGGCAGCGCAAGCAGGACGAGCACGAGCAGGAGGATTCGCATGGGTCGGGAGAGTCGGGTTGGCCGCGTGTCTGCCGAATCCTGCCTACGACGCGACGACACCGTCGGCGATCCGGAAGTCCAGTCGTCCGGCCGCCCGGTTGCCGCGGGTGTCTGTTGCCTGTACCTCGATCTCGTACGCACCGTCGGAGAGGCTGAGCCCGCGCCCGAGGTAGAAGCAATACGTGCCGGGGCGATCCGGGTGGTTCTGGGTCGTCTCGGGCGCGTACACCGAGGGGTAGAGCGCCGCGTCGAGCATCCGCGCCCGGAAATCGGCCGCCACGTTCCACGGTGACGTCGGCTCACCGTCCCGCAACAGGCGCCAGCGCAGCAACGCCGGCGTGACGGGCAGACCTGCCCAGTCGCCCGGTACCGCCGGCGACGGCATGTCGTACGCGTCTGCGACGAACCTCAGGGTGCCGTTGCCCGCGTCCTGGATCGAGACCCCGGCGATGCTCGGTGCGGACGTATCCGAGTACGGACCGATGCCGCCGGGGCGAAGCGGATTGACGTACACGCCGTCGATGCGCTCCGCGAAGTGGACGTGCCCCCAGCCACGTGCGACCCAACCCAACAGCTGGTGCTGCTCGACGTGTTGATGCGACGTGACGGCGGGGACGACGTGCCAGTAGCCGAACTCGTGCTCCGATCCCACGACCACCGCGATCGCCTGGCCGGAGTCGAAGAACACCTCGCCGCCGCGGACCGCATAGACGGGTGTGCCGTCCGGAGCGGAGATGTCGATGCCGAAATGGAACGCGTGCGAGCCGTGGGCGCCGATCCGGGGATCGTCGAGGAACCCGCGAACGGGGTGCTGCTGGCCGAACGGCTTCATGGGCCAGCCGTAGGCAGCGGGAACCTCCGCCGAACGACCACGCGTCTGCGTGACACGGAGCTCGGTCGGCGCAATTGCCGAGACGGTGCGGGGTCCGTTGCATTGCCCGGGC
>DATBPR010000003.1:0-3881 GCA_036561285.1 Candidatus Limnocylindrales bacterium
GACGCTCGGACAGGCCGGGCAGGATCGGCGCCATCCCGACGCTTGCCTCGATCCCGGCGTCGACCAATGTCCGGAGCGCCCGGAGCCGCTGGCGCGGTGGCGCCGTGCCCGGCTCGGTCGTGGCGACAACGGCCGGATCCAGGGTCGGGATCGAGAACGTCACCGAGACGGCCGCCCGGCGGGCGGCCTCGACCAGGACGTCCACGTCCCGCACGATCAACGGCCCGCGGGTGATGATCGAGAGCGGGTTGCGGGCCTCGGCGAGCGCCTCGATCGATCGCCGGGTGAGCCGGTAGCGGCCCTCCGCCGGCTGGTACGGGTCCGTCGCGGCACCGATCAGGACTGTGTCGTGCGCCCAGCGCGGCCGGGCGAGCTCGCGGCGAAGGACGTCGACGAAGTTGGTCTTCACCCGGATCGACGCTCCGTATCGGTCGTCCGACGGCCGGTCCGCCCGCCGCTCGAACGCGCGGACGTAGCAGAAGGTGCAGCGGTGGGCGCAGCCCGTGTACGGATTGAGCGACCACGCGAACGGCATGCCGTGGACACGGTTCAGGGCGCTCCGGCAGGGCTCCTCGCGATACTCCGCGCGCATGTCGCCACGATAGAACGGATGTTCGGTTCTGTCGAGCGGCCCGGCGACGGCGGACTGACGGCGATCACGGCCCCGGGCGACGCTGCCAGGACAGGAAGGCGATGTCGCTCGCGGGAATCTCGGCGACCGGGGTTGCCTGGGCCAGATCGACGATGGCGAGGGTGTCGTTCCGGCCCGTGCTGGGCGACTTGAGGGTCACGGCGATCCGCGAGCCGTCCGGCGACCAGGCGGGCGGCGCGTACCCGAACGGCACGACGTCTCGCACCGTCTCGGTCGATCCGTCGACGGCGATCACGCGGAGCACCGCGACGCAGCAGTCGGGGAAATCGCCGCGCAGATAGGCGATGCGGTTCCCGTCCGGCGAGAAGGACGGCCAGAGCTCGTTGGCGAGGTTCGGGTCTGGCGTTGTCGGCAGGGCGTGCCGATTCGTCCCGTTCGCATCGACGAGGAACAAGCGCTCCGCGCCGTCGCCGCCCTGGACCGAGACGATGCGACGGCCGTCCGGCGACCAGTGCGGCACCGCCGTCACGCCGCCGTCGGGCTCCGCCTGATCGGTGACCTGGTGCTCGTCGGAGCCATCGGGGCGAACGAGCCGGACGCCGCGCTCGCCGTCGAACCGTCCACCGCGGTACGCGATCCACGTCCCGTCCGGTGACCAGGCCGGCTCGCGGCTCGTGATCCCGGGCATCCCGACCCGCCTCGCGCCCGGCCCGTCGACGACCGCGACGAAGATGCCGTCGGCGCCGGCGAACGCAACCGACGAGCCGTCCGGCGACCACGAGATCGCTCCGGGCCCGGACACGCCGGTGGCCACCGTCGACTGGGTCGAGCTGACCGGGTCGAGCGTCACGAGGTCGGCCGTGAGATCGCACCGCACGTCGGCCGGCTGGCTGCGGAAGCCGGCCGCAGGATCCACGGGCGGACGACATCCGACCTGAGCAGCCGTCGGTCGGGCGGACCAGAACGCCAGCCGGCGCCCGTCGGGCGAGAAGACGGGGCGCCAGACGATGTTCGGGGAGCCGAAGGCCCGCCGGCTTCCGACATCCGGATCGATCAGGGTGATCGTCCCTCCCCCGTCGATCGCGATCAGGCCGTTGGCCGCCGGCCCGGCAGGGAGCAGGGTGTGCGTGCGGCTGCCCACGCTCACCCCGACGACCGCTGCCGCCACCAGTGCGAGGACGACCGCCAGGACCAGCCATGGTCGAGCTCGCCGGCGGTCCGTCGGCAGGGTCACGCCAGGCCGCCCGCGAACGAGGTCCGCGAGCCGGCCTCGCAGGCCCTCGCGGCTCCGTTCGTGGGCGATGGCCCGGGCAGCAATGGCGGACGAATCGATCGCGGGCATTGCCGTGTCCGTCCAGGCGCGGACGCGGCGTGCGAACCGGGCCTCTTCGGCGGTCAGGTCGGCCGCGAACCAGTCAGCCATCGACAAGCTCCCGCCGCAGACGACCCATCAGCCGGCTCAGCCGCACGCGAACCGTCCCCGCGGAGGCTCCGACCGCGACGCCGATCTCCTCGGACGACATGCCGAGCGCGTAGCGCATCGCGATCAGCGTGCGCTCCTCCGATGCCAGGCCGGCGAGGAGGTTGGCCATGTCCACTCGATCGACCCGATCGACATCGGCCGACACGTTGCCCGCGGGCAGGTCGTCGTCGGTCTCCACGCGGATCTCGCGGACGGACCGGCGTCGTCGCCGGCGCAGGGCCTGACGCGCCTCGTTGGCTGCGATCGCGACGAGCCATGACCGGATCGCGGCCGGGTCTCGGACGTCAGCGAGGCGCCGCCAGGCGACGACCCACGCCGCCTGGGCCGCCTCCTCCGCGAGGTCCATGTCGCCACCGATGACGTAGGCGACGCGCAGCAGGTCGTGGTGGTAGGCCCCGACGAGCCTCGTGAACGACGCCTCATCGCCCGCGACGGCGTCGCGAACGGTCGTCGCCGGAATCTGGTCCTCGAACGTCGTGGTCATTCGGACGGTGGATGTCCGGCGGGCCGGAAACGCAACACGACCCCGGATCCACCCGGACTCCGGACACGAGCCCGAACGGGCACCGGCCGAATTGTTGCGCGCAAGCCCGCTGCGGCATCCACGGTTCGAGCCTCGCACGGGCCGTCCGTGGTCCGGCGACCTCGCAGGAGGTGCCCGTCATGACCCGTGCTCGCCTGATCGTCGTCGCGACGACGGCCCTGTTGCTCGTGCTGACCGCGCCCGACCCGGTATCGGCCGCTGGACGTGGCTTCCATCTGACGCTCCCGGACTGGGCCTTCACGAGCGGCACGTGCATCCAGCCCGGTCCGGACGACACCTGCGTGGTGGCGGCCGTCCAGGCGGACGGAACCGTCGCCGGCACGCTCGGGACGGGTGCCTACCACGCCGATCTCGTGGTCGACTTCTCCGCGGGCGGGACGTGCAACACCGTCGACGAGTCCGACACCTTCGCCTTCGCGCAAGGGACGCTCTTCGTCCACTCCCTCCACCAGGACTGCCGGGTCCACGGCAATCGCATCTTCACGGACTTCGCGATCGTCGGGGGCACGGGCGTGTACGCCGGCGCCGCGGGCAGCGGCCTGGAGTTCGGAAACAGCGGCGCGCCGATCACCTACAACGGCCGCTTCGACTGAGGGCCGCCGTGGGCAAGTCCCGGTCCTCGACGAGGAACGGCGGGGCTAGTGGCCGAGCGCCGCCTCGATCGCGTCCAGGTGGAGCGCTCGGTGGCGCGACCGGTCGACGAGACGCGGCCGGCCCTCCTCCGCGATCGCGGCGACCGATGCGTCGGACAGGGCGGCGACGGCCTCGTCGACCTCCGCCGCGGCCTCGAGCGCGAGGCTCGGCAGTCGGGGCCCATTGACGGCGAGCCAGGCTGGCATCGCCGCGTTGTTGACCAGGTCGGTCAGCTCGTCCTGGATGTCGATCGGGGTCGCCTTGCCCTCACGCTCGGCGAGCGCCCAGCGCTCGAGGACGAGGCGGTCCCAGAACGCAAGGTGGGCGAGCAGTCCGCCGACGGTCCAGCCGGCCTCGACCGGCGTCAGGAGCTCGTTGGCGGTCAGGTCGTCGAGACGGGCCGCCAGCCGCTGACGCGACGCGTCGTTGCGGGCCACGTAGGAACGATCGACGACCATGGAAGGGACCTCAGCCTGCGAGGGGGATGACGCGGCCATCGCCGTCGAGCGTCGCCTGGCGCCGGCGGAGGGCCTTGAGCTCGGCGCCCGGGACCTGGTCGCGGGCGTGGTAGATGGAGCGCACGAGCGGCGCCGATTCGACGTGCCGGAAGCCGAGCGTGAGGGCCTCGG
>DATBPR010000004.1:0-2838 GCA_036561285.1 Candidatus Limnocylindrales bacterium
GCCGCGAGCGACGCCAGGGTGGCCGCGATCCGCTCCCGCCGCTTGCCCTCCGCCGCGATCGGGACGAGCGTGAGGCGGCCGGCGACCCGGCCGTCCGGCAGGCGCCGGACGCCGACCGCCGCGATCCGGGCACCGGTCTCGATCGCCAGCAGGGCCGGTCCGATCGGGAACGGCGCCGGCGAGCCGAAGAAGGGGACCTCGATCCCGCCGCCGGCGATGTCGCGGTCGCCGACGATCCCGGCATAGCCGCCGGCCTTCAGCGCGGCGGACAGCTCGCGACGGGCGGAGCGAAGCCCGACGATCCGGACCCCGAGCGAGCCGCGGGTCTCCTCGAACCAGGCCTGGAGCGGCGGGTCGTCGACGGTCTCCATCGGGGCGACGAAGGTCGAGCCGGACCGGTGAGCGAGGTAGAGCGCCGGGAGCTCGATCGGGCCGAAGTGGGCCGAGACAAAGATCACCGGCCCGCCGGAGAAGGCCTCGTCGATCTCTGCCGGGGTCTCGACCACGACCCGTTCGTCGAGGAACGCGGGCTTCAGCCCGGGCATCCGGAGGATCTCGAGGTAGTAGCGGGCGTCATGGCGGAAGGCGAGCCGGACGAGTCGCTCGAGCTCGCGCGAGTCCCGAGCCGCGGCGCGGGCGCGGTCGGGGCCGCGTCCCTCCGCGGCGAGGTGGGCGGCCACCCGGGCAAGGTTCCGCCGGCCCTGCTCCGCGCGAGCCGGCGCGACCCGGTACCAGACGCCGCCGGCGACGTCGGCCAGCGCCACCGCGACGCCGTCGGGCAGGTGGCAGGCGACCCACGAGGCCGCCCGGATCAGCGCTACGCGGGCTCGCTGGCCGGGGGTGCCGCGGCCGGTCCTCGGCGCGTCGACGCCGGTCCTCGGCGCCTCGACGCCGGCCGCTGGCCCGGCCCCGGTCACGACGCTGCGAGCTCCTGCTGAGGCGGCTCCTCGGACTCGGGTCGCATGACCGCGCTCGCGTCGGGCGCCGGCGGCGCGTCCGCCTGCCCGGACCCGCCGAGCATCCGGGCCGCACGCTCCTCGAGCTCGGCTGCCTCCTCGACGGTCGGCGGCCACATCGGCTTGAAGCTGTACCACTGCTCCGGGGCCGCGGCGAGCGTCGCCTGGAGCGCATCCGCAACCTGCTGCGTTGCCCGGGCGACGTCCGCGTCGGACGCCGACGGGACCGTGATCACGGGCGAGAACCCGGTGTGGAACATCCCGTCGGCGCCGCGCCGGATCGCGACCGGCAGGATCACGGAGCCGGTCTTGGCGGCGAGCGTCGCGGGCCCCGCCGGCAGGGTCGTCCAGTCGCCGAAGAGGCGGACCGGGACGCCGTCGGACCGGTAGCCCCAGTCGATCAGGAGGACGAGCATCTCCTTGCGCCGGAGCACGCCGTAGATCTCGCGGAGATTCCGCCACGGGATCACGTGGACGCCCCACGCCTCCCGCAACCGGCGGAACCGCTCGAACATCTCCGGGAAGCTCGAATCGTCCGCGACGACGCTGATCGGCCAGCCGCGGTTGGCGACGCCGGCCGCGACCGCCTCGTTGTTGCCCACGTGGCCGAGGACGAAGATCAGCCCGCCCGGCGAGGCCTTCCAGATCTCGTTGATCTGGTCGAGATCGTCCTGCACGACATGTCGCAGCGCGTCGTCGGGCGAGAGCGACTCGAGGCGCATGGTCTCGACTAGGTAGCGGGCGTACTCGCGATACGCGGCCAGGGCGAGCCGCCGGACGCGCGGATCGTCCGCGGGCCGGCCGATCACCCGGCCGAAGTTCGCGTTCGACCAGGCCCGTTTCGTCGGCCAGAAGACGTAGCCGGCCTGGCTGGCCGTCCCGATGACCCAGCGGGCGAGCCCCTGGGGCACGTGGGCGACGAGCCACACGGCGATCCCCCAGGCCGTGACCGCCGCCTTCTCGAGGATGCGCGGCCCCGGATCCTTCCGCCGGTGCGGCGCTTCGAGCGTCACTTGGTGGTGGCGGCGGCCTTCCTGGCGCCCGTGCTGACCGGTGCCGCCGAGGCGAGCTTCCGGAGCTGCGCCTTGGTCAGGTTCTCGGTCCCGACGAGCGTCTCGTTGTCCTCGCCGCGGATGAACGCCTCGACCCGCTGGCGGGCGATGTCGTCGTGGATCTGGACCGGCGGGCTCTTCATGAAGTAGCTCGCCGGCGCGACGAGCGTGCCCTGGAGCCCGCGATCGAGGCCGAGCTTCAGGCAGCGGATCGCGTCGGTGATGACGCCGGCGCTGTTGGGGCTGTCCCAGACCTCGAGCTTCAGCTCGGCGTTGAGCGGGACGTCGCCGAAGGTTGTGCCTTCCATGCGGATGTAGCACCACTTCCGGTCCTGGAGCCACGGCACATGGTCCGACGGGCCGACATGAACGTCGTCGGGATCCATCTCGTAGTCGAGCATCGAGGTGACGGCGTTCGTCTTCGAGATCTTCTTGGACTCGAGCCGCTCGCGCTCGAGCATGTTCAGGAAGTCCGTGTTGCCGCCGAAGTTCAGCTGGTAGGTCCGGTCGAGGCGGACGCCGCGATCCATGAAGAGGCGGGTCATGACGCGGTGGCTGATTGTCGCGCCGACCTGGCTCTTGATGTCGTCGCCGATGACCGGAAGGCCCTCCTCGGCGAACCGGCGCTGCCAGTACGGCTCGCGCCCGATGAACACCGGGATGGCGTTCACGAAGGCGACGCCGGCGCGAAGCGCCTGCTCGACGTACCACTTCGTGGCTTCCTCGGAGCCGACGGGAAGGTACGAGACCATCACGTCGACCTCGCGCTCCTTGAGGATGCTCACGATGTCGGCCGTTGGGCCCGGGGCCTTTTCGATGACCTGGCTGAG
>DATBPR010000005.1:0-3214 GCA_036561285.1 Candidatus Limnocylindrales bacterium
ACGACGAACAGCGCATCGCCCGGGTCGCCCTGGTGGAAGACCGTCTCGCCGCGGCGGAAGCGGCGGACCCGCAGGACGTGGACCAGGGTGTCGATCGCCGCGTCGTCGGCGGCCCCGAACAGGCCGCACAGCCGCAGCGCATCGGCGGCGAGGCGCTCATCACTGACCGCCATGCGTGGCGACCCTCCGTTCCGTGACCGGCGCGGGGGGACGAGCGCGCCGGAGCCCCATCGTAGAGGCTCGGCGCGGCCGGGGACCGGCCGGACCGGTCAGGTGCGAGCGACGGGACGCATCGGGTAGAGACCGACGACGACCGGGCTGCGCGGATCGAGCGACAGCTCGTAGCCGATGTCGCCACCACGGAGCAGCTCGCCGAGGAGCCCGCCCTCGCGGGGCGGCAGCCCGACGAAGATCCGGCCCGTCGAGAGGTCGACCGGGGTCACGTCATCCTCGCCACCGTCGATCCCGAAGCGCCGCCGGAGCTCGTGCATCGGCACGTACGGACGGCTCTTGATGAACCGGCGGAGCTGGGGCGCCGTGCAGCCCGCGGGCGGCTCCGGGGCGTGGCCGTGCGGCTCCGGGCCGTGGCCGTGCGGCTCCGGGCCGTGGCCGTTCGGGCGTGGGGCGCTGTCCAGCGGCGGCGCCGGAGCGAACGCGATCGCGGCTCCGTTCACGGGGTGGTCCGCGGTGGCCGCGGCCGGGTGGTCCGTCGTCGGGGCGGCCGGCGGCTCCGGCGGCACGGGCTGATGGAGCTCGTCCGTGACCGCGGCTGGCGCCGGGTCGGCGGGGGTCGACGTCGCCGGTCCGGCGACCGGCCAGGACGGCGAGGGCGCGGCGGCGGCCGGAGCCGAACGCGCGTGCCCCGGCTGGGCGTGGCCGTTCGCGTGACCGTTCGAGCGGTGCGGACGGCCGCCGTGATGGCGCCGGCTCACCGGCGATGGGCGATGGGCCGTTGGGCCGGTCCATCGTCTGGAGCGGCTGAGGAGCGCCGCTGGAAGGTCGGAGTCATCGGTTCGAGCCTGGGAGGCGGATCGAGTGGACCCACCGTCTGGGGATGATACCGCGGACCGGACGGACCCGGCCGAAGCCCCCGGTCGCGGGCACGTGCCCGCCACGATGTCAGCCGGCGACGACCCGCAGCTCGCGCGGCTGGCGGTTGAGCGTGATCGGGCCGTCGGGGCCGCAGATCACGATGTCCTCGATCCGGGCGCCATAGCGGCCCGTGAGGTAGATCCCCGGCTCCACGCTGAACGCCATCCCGGCCTCGAGCGGCTCGTCGTTGCCGGCGACCAGGTACGGCTCCTCGTGCCCCTCGAGCCCGATGCCGTGGCCGGTCCGGTGGAAGAACGCCTCGCCGTAGCCCTCGCCGTCGATGATGTCTCGGGCCGTCCGATCCACCGCCTCGGCGGCCAGCCCCGGCCGGACGACGCGGGTCGCGGCCTCCTGGGCCGCGAGGAGGACGCCGAACAGGTGGCGGAACTCCTCGTCCGGACCGTTGGCCTCGTCGCCGCCGGTCACCCACAGCGTCCGGGTCGTGTCGCTGCCGTAGCCGCCGAGGGCCCCGCCGATGTCGAGGACGATCGGCTCGCCGGCGCGGATCACCCGCTCGGAGGCTTCGTGATGGGGCGACGCGGAGTTCGGCCCCGAGGCGACGATCGCGAACTCGGCGAGCTCGTGACCCTCCGCGCGGAGCCGGTCGCGGACCTCGTCGGCGACATCGGCCTCGGTCCGCCCGACGAGCCGGCCCGACGCGATCTGGTCGACGACCCGGTCGGCCGCCTCGGCGGCGAGGCGCAGCAGCTCGATCTCGTCGGCGTCCTTGACCATCCGGAGACGACGCAGGACGCCCGTCGCCGATGACCACTCGGCACCGGGGAGGTGGGCCTGGAGGCGGAGCAGGTGGTAGGCGGTCAACCGGTCCGAGACGGCGATCCGGAGGGTTCGGCCGGCGCGACCCGCGGCGGCTCTGACGAGGTCCGCGGCGATGCCGTGTGGATCGTCGGTCTCCATCCACGTCGTGATCGGCAGCTCCGTCCGGAGACCCGCACGCGCCGCCGGCTCCTCGAGGCGCGGCGCGATCAGGACCGGCTGCCGGTCGCCGGCAACGACGAGCATCGTCAGCCGCTCGAGCGGCATTGCCCGATAGCCGCTGAGGTAGTCGAGGTCCGGGCCGACCCCGATCAGGACGGCGTCCAGACCGGCTTCGCGACCGAGGGCACCGAGCCGGCGGAGCCGCTCGCCATAGCGCTCGCCGGGGATCGTCGGGCGGGCCGCGATCGTCATCGGGGCGGTCTCCTGAAGCGGGGAGTGATCGACCGGCTTGCCGGTGTCCGGCGGCGCCTCCTGGCCGGGGCTCGACGGCGGCCCGGAGCCGGCGCCCGCGCCGCTGTCCGCCAGCCAGCGCTTGATCGTCGCGGGCCCGTCCTCGAAGAGCTTCCGGTACGCGAGGACCTTGTCGGCCCCGGCGGCGAATGCCCGCTTCCGGAGCGGAACGTCGTCGTGCGGCCCGACGGCGAGGACCCGGGCACCGCTCGAGCGTGCCCGCTCGATCGCGGCGATCGGGTCGTAGGCCCGGGCGCTCAGATCGACGATCGCGTGATCCGCGCACACCAGCGCTCGATCGAGCTCGGGCGCCGTCTTCGCCCGCGCGGGCTCGCCTCCGGCGGCCTCGGTCGACCGTGCCAGGCGGTCGGCCCACACGAGGTCCTGGGCGAGGATCGCGACCCTGGGCCTGGTCACGGCCGGATCAGTCCAGCGATCGGGCGAGGTGCCCGAAGACGTCGCGCGCCGTGACGACGCCGGCCGGCCGGCCGTCCCGGACGATCGGGATGTGGCGGAAGCCACCGACCGCCATCTTGTTGATCGCAACGGCAAGCGTCTCGTCGTGCCGGAGGACGACCGGGTCGCGCGTCATCAGCGCCCCGATGGTTCGATCCGGTGGCTCCGTCCCGGCGACCTTCAGGACCGCGTCGCGATCGGTGAAGATCCCGACGAGCCGGCCGTCCTCGGCGACGAGGACGCAGTCGAGGCCCTTGTCGTGCATCCGCCGGATCGCCTCGTCGACGTCGGTCGCCGGGTCGACGATCTCGGGTGGCGCCGCGCCCAGCGCGTCGAGGTGCTCGCCGAGCAGGCGTCCGTGGAAGGCGATCGCCGGCTCCGGCACGTCCCGTCCGGCCAGGTCCGAGCCGCAGTTGTCGCAGACGTCGGACCCGAG
>DATBPR010000006.1:0-2644 GCA_036561285.1 Candidatus Limnocylindrales bacterium
CGAGCGGGGCCGGGTCACGGCGGACCTCGTCAAGGAGATCCGGGCGCGGCTCGACCAGGAGGGCTACGACCACGTGAAGATCGTGGTCTCGGGCGGCCTCAACCCGGAGCGGATCGCCTACTTCCACGAGCAGGGCGCCGCGGTCGATTCGTTCGCCGTCGGGTCCTACATCAGTGGCGCGACGCCGATCGACTTCACCGGCGACATCAAGGAGATCGACGGACGGCCGATCGCGAAGCGCGGGCGGATCCCCGGTGTGACCGACTCGCCGCGACTCCGGCCGGTCGACCTCGGGCTCTGGCGGGACGGCGCAGGCTAGCGGCCGGCGGCCAGGAGAGGCATCCATGGCGAACGTGGTGATGCTCATTCGGCACGCCGAGAAGCCGATCGGGGAGGGACCGCCGTTCGGGGTGACGGACGATGGCGTCGTCGATCGCGAGTCGCTCACGCCGCGGGGATGGCAGCGAGCCGGCGCGTTGGTGCGCTGGTTCGGCGGCCAGGCGGGCGCATCCGTCGACGGCCTGCCGCGGCCGACCCACCTGTTTGCCTCGCAGATCGCCCCCCAGAGCAGCAGCCGGCGGCCGCAACAGACGCTCCAGCCGCTCGCCCAGAGCCTCCGGCTCCCGATCGACACGAGCGTTCCGAAGTCCGACGTCGGGCGACTGGCTCTCGCAATCCTCGCGGTCGACGGCGTGGTCCTCGTCGCCTGGGAGCATCACCTCATCCCATCGCTGGCCGCGGCGCTGACGGGTCAGCCACCGCTCACGCCGGACGTCTGGCCGGACGACCGGTTCGACGTCGTCTGGGTCCTCGAGCGCGGCGCCGACAGCGACGGGTTCCAGTTCCGGCAGGTGGCCCAGCGAGCCCTCGCGGGCGACTCGGACGAGCCGATCCCGGCGACCGCGGGACCTCCGCCCGCCTGAGGAGCATCCTGGCCCGCCGGATGTCGCCCGACCTGCGCGGGTAGCGATTTCCCGGTTCGTGCCACCATCGACCCATGCCCGACGAGAGCCCCGCGCTCGACCCATCCGAGGACCGCGAGTCGGCCTACGATCTCCTCCAGCGCGGGCACGCGCTGCTCAAGGGGCGGCACTTCGCCCAGGCGGCGACGGTCCTCGAGCGGGCCGACCGCGAGGAGCCGGGCAAGGCGTCGATCCTGGAGGCGCTCGGGCGGGCCTACTACAACTCGGGCCAGCACGACCGCTCCCGCGAGACCTTCGAACGGGTGCTCGAGATCGATCCTTCCGCCCACTACGCCCACTTCGCCCTGGGCCAGAGCCTGAAGCAGCTCGGGCGTCGCTCCGAGGCGCGGACCCACCTCCGCCTCGCGGTCGCCCTCAGCCCGACCTCGAAGGTCTATGCCGGCGCCCTGTCCCGGCTCGGCCCGGCGGACTGACCGCCGCGGTCGCGCCGATCAGGCGCGGCGACGCATCCGGTCCACCCAGAGGATCCCGGCGACCGACTTCGCGTCGCAGATCCGGCCCGCCTCGACGGCGGCGACCGCATCCCCGAACGGCAGGCGCTCGAGCCGGAGGTGCTCGTCCTCGTCCGGCCCGAGCCGCTCGTCCGGGTGGGCGGGGTGCAGGTCGGTCGCCAGGTAGACGTGCATCAGCTCGGAGGTGAAGCCGGGCGCCGACCAGAAGGACGTCAGCTTCTCCCACGACCCGGCGCGGTAGCCGGTCTCCTCCTCGAGCTCGCGCGGCGCCGCCCGGTCCGGTTCCTCGGTCGCGCCGGTCGCCTCGTCGACGTCGAGGCCGCCGGCCGGGATCTCGAGCAGCAGCCCGCCGACCGGTGTCCGCCATTGGCGGACGAGGAGCACCCGGTCCTCGGCATCGATCGCCACGATCGCGACCGCGCCCGGATGGCCGGCGATGTCCCGCTCGGAGCGCATCCCGTCCGCCCGCTCGATCGTGTCGACCTCGAAGGTCAGGTAGCGACCCTTGTGGAGGATCCGGCGGTCGACGATCCGCTCGGCGAGCTGGTCGTCGGTCGGATCCGCGGGCCGCGGGGTGTTGCCAGGCGACCCACTCGGAATCGAAGCGGGCGCGGCCGCCGGTTCGCCCGGCGCCGCGCCCGAGGTCTCGCGATGGCCCGGGCCGGTCGTCCCGGCCCGGTCGTCGGCCTTGGTCAGGCCGCCACCTCTTCGCGCTCCGAGGTCAGGCTCAGGCCCGACTCGGCGTCGAACAGGTGGAGCTTCGAGAGGGGGAGGATCAGCTTCAGGACGTCGTCCGGCTTGACCCGATGGGACGAGTCGACGATCGCGACGATGTCCTTCTCGGCAGCGGTGACGTGGAGGAGCTCCTCGTTGCCGAGGTACTCGACGACGTCGGCGCGGCCGGGGAAGGTGACGGTGTCGCCCTCGACGCCCTCGAGCTCGAGGTGCTCGGGCCGGAACCCGGCCACCAGCTTGCGGCCGTTCGTCGCGCCGACGGACGTCGCGAAGCGATGGGGCAGCACCGCCGACCAGTCGCCGGGTCCGACGAGCTTCGGGGCGCCGCCCGAGGAGTCGAACGTGACATCGATGAAGTTCATCGACGGGCTGCCGATGAACCCGGCGACGAAGCGGTTGGAGGGGGTGTCGTAGAGCACCTGCGGCGTCCCGACCTGCTGGAGCAGGCCCTCGCTCATCACGGCGATTCGCGTG
>DATBPR010000007.1:0-1524 GCA_036561285.1 Candidatus Limnocylindrales bacterium
CCACGGCCGGCCACATTTCTCCCAGCGCAACATGGAGGGCAGGGACGCTCCCGCCGACGGCGTGGTCACCGGCTGGGGCGACGTCGACGGCCGCCGCTGCTGCATCGCCGCCTACGACTTCACAGTGATGGCCGGCTCCATGGGGATGACCGGCGAGCTCAAGGTCGGGCGGCTGCGCGAGATGGCCCTTTCGAAGCGCATGCCGTTCATCTGGCTGCTCGATTCCGCCGGCGCCCGGATCCAGGAGGCGGCGGGCTCGCTGTTCGCCGGTTCAGGCCATCTCTTCCAGGAGGAGGTCGTGATGTCGGGCGTGATCCCGATGGTCGCGGCGATGCTCGGACCCTGTGCGGCCGGGACCGCCTATATCCCGGCGCTCTCCGACTTCGTGCCCATGGTGGTCGGCCAGGGCGCGATGGCGCTCGCCGGCCCGCACCTGACCAAGGCCGTCACGGGCGAGGACATCTCGATGGAGGACCTGGGCGGCGCCAGGGTGCACTGCCGGAAGTCCGGCGTCGGGGACCTCGAGGTGAAGGACGACGAGGAGTGCATTCAGGTCGTCAAGGATTACCTCTCCTACTTCCCGGCGAACTGCGAGGAGACGCCACCCGTGAGGGAGGCTCAGGACCCCGAGGAGCGGATGTCGGAGAAGCTGCTCGACATCGTCCCCGAGTCGCCTCGGCATCCGTACGACATGTACGAGGTGATCCGCGAGATCGTCGACGACGGGGTCTACTTCGACATCAAGCCGAAGTTCGCGAAGACGATCATCACCTGCCTGGCGCGGTTCGGCGGACAGCCGGTCGGCATCGTCGCCAATCAGCCGAAGCAGCTCGGCGGCATCCTCGAGAACGACTCGGCCGACAAGGCCGCGCGCTTCATCAATCTCTGCGACGCCTTCAACATCCCGCTCGTCTTCCTGCAGGACGTGCCGGGCTTCATGGTCGGCTCGAAGGTCGAGCACGCGGGGATCATTCGCCACGGCGCCAAGATGCTCTACGCCGTCTCGCGCGCGACGGTGCCGAAGGTGACCGTCGTCGTCCGGAAGGCCTACGGCGCCGGCTACTACGTGATGAATGGCAAGGCGTATGAGCCCGACCTGATCGTCGCCTGGCCGTCCGCCGAGATCTCGGTGATGGGCGCTGAGGGCGCCGTCAACATCATCGGCCGATCCGCGATCGAGGCGTCGGATAACCCGGAGGAAACGAGGGAGAAGATGCTCGAGGCCGTCCGGGCGCAGATCGATCCGTACATCGCGGCGGGTAACGCGATGATCGACGACATCATCGACCCGCGCGAGACGCGCCCGACGATCGTTCGCGGCCTGCGGATGGCCGCCGGCAAGCGCGTAGACCGGCCCTGGAAGAAGCACGGGGTGATGCCGGTATGAACGAGGCACACTTGGATGTCGCCCGTCGGGGCTATGCGCTCTGGGCGGCGGGGGACTTCGACGGGATGCTCGAGCTAGCGACGCCCGACTTCGAGTTCGTCCCGGCCATCGCCGCCAGCGTCGAGGGCGGTTCGATC
>DATBPR010000008.1:0-8148 GCA_036561285.1 Candidatus Limnocylindrales bacterium
CGACAACTGGCACGTGCTCAAGTGGAACCATCTCCGGACGTTCCTCGCTCGGGACGAGATCAGCCTCGAGACGCTGGAGCCGTTCCTCGGACTCGATCCGCTCGTCGAGCGGAGCGGCGAGCAGCTCGGCCTGTTCGGGGGATAGGGGCACCGGCTGTCCGGCGGCGAGCCGAGCGCCGAATCCGCGGCCCGTTTACCCTCACCTCCACGAGCACGCGCGGTCGACGGACGACGTCCCCCGACCATCAGCCGGCAACGGAGAAGCCCACCGTGACGCAGTCCGAGTCCAACGCGTCCGCCGTCGAGCAGCTGGCGGACCGCTTCTGGGAATCGATCCTCGAGCTCAACCCCACCACGGCCACCGTGTACGGCGACGAGCGCTACGCCGATCGCCTCGAGGACCCGAGCCCGGCAGGTCGCGCCCGGGTCCGCCGGATCATGGAGGAGACCAAGGCCGCCGCCGAGGCCATCCCGCCGGACGGGCTTTCGGTCGAGGAGCGGATCACCCGCGACGTGCTGATCGTGATCGCCGACCAGTCGATCGAGGAGGACGACCAGGGCACCCACCGCCTGAAGGTCGTCGACCAGATCAGCGGGCCCCAGACGCTCCTGCCGCAGGTCTGCCAGTTCCAGCCCGCCGACACCCCGGAGCGGGTCGACAAGTTCCTCGCCCGGCTCGAGGCCTACGGGCCGTACATGGCGGCCAACACCGACATCCTCCGCGAGGGCCTCGAGACCGGGCTGACGGCGCCGCGGATCGTCGCCGAACGGACGATCGCCCAGCTGGAGCGGCTGCTGGCGATCCCGCTGGACCAGGCCCTCGTCCCGGCGATGGCCCAGGTCACGAACGAGGCCGATCGGGAGCGCGTCCGGAAGATCACCGAGTCGGTCATCTACCCGGCCGACCGGGCCTATCTCGAGATGCTGCAAGGCGACTACCTGGCGGCCACCCGCGAGGACCCCGGTCTCTGGTCCGCCCGGAACGGCGACTCCATCTACCGAACCCAGATTCGATCGTGGACGACGCTCGAGCTCGAGCCGTCGGACGTCCACCAGATCGGCCTCGACGAGCTCGCGAAGGTCGACGAGGGCCGTCGGGCGATCGCCACCGCGGCCGGCGCGGCATCGCCGGGGGCCTACCGCCAGCGCCTGGCGGACGATCCGGCGAATACGCCGCGGACCAAGGACGAGCTGCTGGAGCGCGCCCGCGAGGACATCGACCGGGCGATGGCCGTGGCGCCGGGCTTCTTCGGCCGGCTGCCGAGGTCCGGCGTCGAGGTGATGGCGGTCGAGGAGTTCAAGGAGAAGGACGCCCCGTTCGCCTACTACTTCCCGCCGTCACCCGATGGGACGCGGCCCGGCATCTACTACGCGAATGGCTACGACCTGCCGAGCCGGAAGTACACGAAGCTCGCCACGACGACCTACCACGAGGCCGTGCCGGGCCACCACTTCCAGATCGCCCTCGAGCAGGAGAACCCGGACCTCTCGACGTTCCGCCGCCTCGGGGCCCGGATCGTCGGCGGAGCCTATGTCGAGGGCTGGGGCCTGTACAGCGAGAAGCTGGCCGACGAGATGGGCCTGTTCCGGGACGACGCGGAGCGGTTCGGCATGCTCGACGCGGTCGCCTGGCGGGCGGCCCGGCTCGTCGTGGATACCGGCCTCCACGCCCTCGGCTGGTCGCGCCAGCGATCGATCGACTTTCTCCTCGAGGCCGGCCTGTCGGAGACGGACGCGACGATCGAGACGGACCGCTACATCGCGTGGCCCGGCCAGGCGCTCACCTACATGATCGGCTGCCGCGAGATCGAGCGGCTGCGCGGCGAGCTCACCGCGCGGAATGGCTCGGGGTTCGACCTGCGCGAGTTCCACGACCAGGTGCTCGCCCACGGATCGCTGCCGCTGGCGACCTTGTCGCGCGAGCTGCCGAACTGGGTGACGACCCCGGCCTAGCTGTCGAAGCCGATCCCGAGCGCGTCGAGCGTCCGGAGCAGGACGCTCCGGTGGCCCTCATTCCGGTCCGCCCGGTCGAGCTCGTGGCGGACCGCGTTGACGGCCAGCGACCGGAGTGGCTCGGGCGGGAAGGGGAACGGGCGGCTCCGGACGAAGCGAAGGCGGAGCAGGTCCGAACCGGGCCGGAGGACGAAGTCCCGGACCACGCCGCCGGCCCAGCGGCTCGCCCCGACGCCCAGCCCGGTGTAGCCGAGGGCGTACGTCAGCCGGCCGCCGAGCGCCTGCCCGAAGGTGACCGTGAACCGCGAGGTCGTGTCGATCGCGCCGCCCCAGCGGTACGGGAACGCGAGGCCCGCGAGCTGCGGGAAGGCACGCCGGAACTGGGCGTCGAGCCGCTCGAACGTCGCCGGCCGCCGGTCGAACGCCGGACCGACCCCGTTGTTCGGGTAGTAGATCGCGTCGTAGCCGCCCCACAGGATCCGGTCGTCGGCGGTGAGCCGGAAGTAGTGGAACTGGTTGCTCGCGTCCGACATCCCCTGGCGGCGCTTCCAGCCGATCGACTCGCGCTGCCGGGGCGTCAGCGGATCGGACACGAGCGCGTAGTCGTAGACCGGGACGAACAGGCTCGACAGCCGGCCGAGCCAGCCCGAGTAGGCCGAGGTCGCGACGACGACGTGGTCGGCCACGACGGTCGCGTCGTCGGCCGTCGAGATCCGGACCCTGCCGGCGAGCCGCTCGACCTGGCGGACCTTCGTGTCCTCGTGGATCACGACGCCCCGCTCCTCGCAGACGCGAGCGAGCCCGCGGACAAGCTTCGCCGGATCGACGAGGACCGCCCGCCCGGGCGGGGAGTGGACGCCGGCCTGCCAGAGCGGCGAGTGGACCTCGGCCTGGATCGCCTCGCGATCGAGGAACTGGAGCTCCTCACCCCACGCCGCCGCCTCGTCGACCCATTCGCGGAGCTCGTCGACCTGGTACGCCTGGTCGGCGACGGTCAGGTCTCCGGTCTCCTCGAGATCGCAATCGATCCCGTTCTCATGGGTGAAGGCGACGAGCGCCCGGAGGTTGGCGACGCCCTCGCGTTCGAGGATCGCGACCTCGTCGGGGAAGTGGCGGATGCCGTTGGCCAGGCCGTGGGTCAGCGACGCCAGGCAGAACCCGCCGTTCCGGCCGCTTGCCCCGAACCCGGCCGAGGCCTGCTCGAGGACGACAACCCGCAGCGACGGATCCGCATCCGTCAGGGCGATAGCCGTCCAAAGGCCGGTGAACCCGGCCCCCACGATCGCGACGTCCGCGGCGGCGTCCCCGTGGAGCGGCGCCCGGCGCGGCCCCGCCGGCGACGCGTCGAGCCAGTACGAGAGCGCGCCGGCCGGATCGCCCGAATTCGCGGAAGTCGCCATCGGCGGAGGATAGTCGAGGAGCGCCGCCGGACGTCAGGACCGTGCGATCACGCCACTCGAAGTGGCGTTCGGACCGCGTGATTCGCACCGAAAACACCCATTCCGTGCGAGATTCGCGTTGACTCGGACCAGTCGCCTATGCCAACATGAGGAGGCCGCCGTTCCGTCCATCGGAACGGCCGTCGCGCGTGCCGGTCCCACCACCCCACGGAGTGCCCTTGCTCATGGCCACCGATTCGCCCTCGACGTCCGACGTTCCGACGCTCCGCCGCAGCCGCCAGCGGGAGATGTACCAGCGGGCGAAGCGATCGCTGCCCGGCGGGACGAACTCGAACTTCCGGGCGTGGGGCGACGACACGGTGTACATCGACCGCGGCAAGGGCGGCCGGGTCTGGGACCTCGACCAGAACGAGTACATCGACCTGCGGATGGGCTACGGGCCGGTGATCCTCGGTCACGGCGACGACCGGGTCGACGACTACGTCAATGAGCAGATGCGGAAGGGCGTCAGCTTCTCGCTGACGAGCGAGGACGAGGTCCGGACGATCGAGCTGATCTGCGAGCTCACCGGCTGGGTCGAGATGGCCCGAATGACCGTCTCCGGCACCGAGGCGACGATGCACGCGATGCGCGTCGCCCGCGCCTACACCGGCCGGGACAAGATCGTGAAGTTCGAGGGCCAGTACCACGGCGTCCACGACTACGCCCTGATCTCGGTCACCCCGGACGACATGAGCGAGCTCGGCGACGCCGATCGCCCGGTCCGGCTGGCCTGGGGCCGCGGCATCCCGGACGCGGTCGCCGACACGATCATCCCGGCCCGCTACAACAACCTCGGACTCCTCCGGCGCCTGTTCGAGGAGCAGAGCGACGACATCGCCGCGGTGATCGTCGAGCCGGTCCTCGGCAACGCGCAGGGGATCCTGCCGCAGCCGGGCTTCCACCAGGCGATGCGGTCCCTCACCGAGGAGTTCGGGATCCTCCTGATCTTCGACGAGGTCAAGACCGGCTTCCGCTTCGCGAAGGGCGGCGCGGCCGAGTTCTTCGGCATCCGGCCGGACCTCGCGACCTACGCGAAAGCGATCGGCAACGGCTACCCGGCTGCGGTCTTCGGCGGCCGCCGGGAGGTGATGGAGGTCCTCCCCGACAAGGTCAGCCATGGCGGCACGTATGCCGGCAACCGGGTCGCCGCGGCGGCCGCGGTCAAGACCCTGTCGATCCTCCGCGACACGAACGCCCTCGAGACGATCCACGCCACGGGGCGGCGGGTCCAGGACGGGATCCGCGAGGTCCTCAACCCGACCGGCATCCCCTATGTCTTCACCGGCCACCCGTCGATGTTCGGGATCATGTTCACCGAGGAGGCTCCGACGGAGTACCGCGACTGGGCGAAGTCGGACCACGAGCTGTACGACGCGATCGCGCTCGGCATGCTCGCCCGCGGCGCCATGCCGGAGCCCGACAGCCGCGAGCCCTGGTTCATGTGCGAGGCGCACGCAGAGGGCGACACGGTCGACGAGATCCTGACGATCTTCGAATCCTCGGTGCGGGCCGCCCTCGACGGGCGGGCCAGGGGCGACGTCCCCGAGCACCACATCCCCGGCGCACAGGCCCATTCGGCCGCCGGCTGACACGAGCTTCAGGAGCAGCGATCGATGGTCCTCGACGGTAACGCCGTTCGCTCGGTCGACCGGGCGGCGGCCCTTCTCCTGGCCCTGGGCGACTCCCAGGGCGAGGCCGGCGTCACGGAGCTCGCCCGGCGTCTCGGCCTCCACAAGTCGACCGCGTCCCGGCTGCTCGCCACGCTCCAGAAGCGGGGCCTGGTCGAGCAGGATGACGAGACCGGCAAGTACCGCCTCGGGCTGGTCGTCATCCGCCTCGCCGAACGGGCGGAACGGACGCTCGACCTCCGCGGCATCGCGATGCCGGAGCTGGAGCGGCTCGCCCGGCTGACCCACGAGACGACCGGGCTCGGCGTGCTCGACGGGGATTCGCTCCTGACCGTCGCACAGGCGGACGGCCCGAACCTGATCGCGGTCGGTGACTGGACGGGGCGTTCGACGCCGCTCCACTGCGTCGCCTCCGGCAAGGTCCTGCTGGCGGCCGTGGCCGAGCGGGAGGTCCTCCGGATCGTCCGGCGCGGCCTCGTCAGCTACACGGAGCGGACGATCACCGAGCTCGAGCCGCTCCTCGAGGAGCTGGCCCGGATCCGGCGGCGCGGCTATGCGACCGCCCTCGGCGAGTTCGAGATGGGCCTGAACGCGGTCGCCGCGCCGGTCCACGACGCGCGCGGCAACGTGATCGCCGCGGTCGACATCTGGGGCCCGGCCTTCCGGCTCACGCCGCGCAGGATCCCGGAGCTCGCCGCCCAGGCCCGCGAGGCCGCGGCCGCGATCTCCGTCCGGCTCGGCGGCACCGGCAGCGCGACCGCGGCCCAGCCGTCCCTCGCCCAGGCGCTCGCCAACTCGTCGCTCGCCGCGACCGAGCCGACGCCGCTGCCCGCGTCGCCGTCGGCGAACGGATCGACCGACGTGACGGAGGTCGCCGCCGTCTCCTGACGCCTTGGCGGCCGGTCGCCGCCGGATCGGCGCATCGCCGGCCGGGCGGTCGCTACCATCGGGCTCGATGCATTTCGATCAGCCGCCGCTGAGCACGATCCTCGAGACCCTCCGCGTGGCGGGTGTCCAGATCCTGGTCATCGTCGTCATCGCACTCGTCGCCTTCCGGCTCTCGAAGGCGGTAGTCCACCAGATCCTGAAGACGCTGTTCGACCGCGAGGCGAGCGAGGGCACCGCCCAGGAGCTCTCGGCCGTCGAGATCCAGAAGCGGATGGGCACGCTCGACGCGCTCGGCGGCAACGTCATCCGCTTCCTCGTCGTGGTGATCGCCGGGATCATGGTCCTCGGGGCGCTCGGGCTCAACATCGGGCCGGCGGTCGCGGGACTCGGCGTCATCGGGATCGCGGTCGGCTTCGGCGCGCAGAGCCTCGTCCGCGACTACCTGAACGGCGCCCTGATCCTGATCGAGAACCAGTACTCGAAAGGCGATGTGGTCTCACTGGCGGGGGTCAGCGGAACGGTCGAGGACTTCAGCCTCCGGCGGACGACGCTGCGCGACCTCGACGGCGTCGTCCACACCGTGCCGAACGGCGAGGTCAAGGTCGCCAGCAACCGGACCCGGACCTGGGCCCGGATCAACCAGGACGTCACGGTCGCGTTCGGGACCGACATCGACGCCGCCATCCGGGTCGTCGAGGAGCTCGGCCGGCAGATGGCGGCCGACCCACTGTGGCGGCGTCGGATCCTCGAGCCGCCGCGGGTCGAGCGCGTCGAGCGGATCGAGGAGCGCGGCATCACCCTGAAGATCCTCGGCACGGTCCGGGCCTCGGAGCAGTGGGCGGCGGGCGGCGAGTTCCGCAAGCTCCTCATCGAGGCGTTCGCGAAGAACGACATCCAGCTGCCGCGGCCACGGCAGGTCGTCGTCACGCATGCGGACGGCGCCGACCCGGTTCGAGTCGCCGCGGCGCCGACCCAGGAAGACCTCGCGGACGAGTAGGTCGCGCTCGCCGCCGCACGGCGAAACGCTCGGCCGCTGACCGCCAGGCGGCCGAAACGACCGGTGGTGTCCGCCAGCGGCCGAAACGACCGGAGACCGACGCCGCCGGTTCCGATTTGCGACTTCAGGGGGCCGAATCCAGCCCGAATCCGCGGCCCTGGCGTTCAGATGGTTCGCGTGGCGGACGAAACGACCGGATGTGCGGCTCGGTCGGTGCAGCCCGCGGTCGTTTCGGCCGCTGGGTGGACGGGCGCAGGAGCCGATCGACCCGGGGACCGCCTCGGTCAGCCCCCCGCGTAGAATGGCCGGACCGAACCCTGCGACGACCGCTGCTCGTTCCGCACCATTCCGGCAGGAGAGGCCCACGTGAGCGTCGACCAGCGTCCCGAGATCGAGAACCTCCTCGCGGAGGGCCGGACCTTCCCGCCCGATCCGGCCTTCTCGGCCCAGGCGAACGCCCAGCCCTCGCTCTACGACGAGGCCGCCCGCGACCCGGAGGCCTTCTGGGCCCGGATCGCCCGCGAGACCGTGACCTGGAACGAGCCGTTCACGACGACGCTCGAGTGGGACCTGCCGTTCGCGAAGTGGTTCGTCGGCGGCAAGCTGAACATCAGCGAGAACTGCGTCGACCGGCACGTCGCCAACGGCCTCGGCGAGAAGGTCGCCTACCACTGGATCGGCGAGCCGGGCGACACGCGGACGATCACCTTCAACGACCTCCACCGCGAGGTCCAGAAGGCCGCCAACGCGCTGCGCGAGCTCGGCGTCGACACCGGCGACCGGGTTGCGATCTACATGCCGATGATCCCGGAGCTGCCGATCGCGATGCTCGCCTGCGCCCGAATCGGGGCGCCCCACACGGTCGTGTTCGCCGGCTTCTCCGCGGAGGCGCTCAGCGGCCGGATCAACGACGCCGAGGCAAAGCTCGTCATCACCGCCGACGGCAGCTACCGCCGCGGCAAGGCGATGCCCCTGAAGGCGGCCGTCGACGAGGCCGTCGCGGCGAGCCCTTCGGTCGAGAAGGTCCTGATGGTCCGCCGCCTGGGCGACGCCGCGCCCGAGACGACGGTCGTGAAGGGGCGCGACGTCTGGTGGGACGAGATCGTCGAACGCCAGGCCGCCGACTGCCCGCCGGTTCCCCTCGACAGCGAGCACATGCTGTACCTGCTCTACACGTCGGGGACCACGGCGAAGCCGAAGGGGATCATTCACACGACGGCCGGCTATCTCGTCGGCACGT
>DATBPR010000009.1:0-15155 GCA_036561285.1 Candidatus Limnocylindrales bacterium
GCGCCGGCCGTCGATTCCTCCTCGGAGCTGCCACGTCGCCACAGCATCCAGGCCTGGCGCAGGAAGAGCGCGCCGAGGACGACCGCCGCGACGAGGTAGATCGGCCCCATCCGGGCGACGGCGAAGAGCACGAGCGAGATCGCGACCATCAGGATCGTGTACAGGCCGATCTGGCGCGTCGTCTCCGGGATGCCGCGGACGACGGGAAGCATCGGCACGCCGGCGGCCGCGTAGTCCTTCCGGATCCGGAGCGAGAGCGCCCAGAAGTGCGGCGGCGTCCAATAGAAGACGAGCGCGAACAGCACGAGCGCCGGGATCCCGACGTTGCCCGTCACCGCCGCCCAGCCGATCACCGGCGGCAGGGCGCCCGCGGCCCCGCCGATCACGATGTTCTGGGGCGTCGTGCGCTTCAGCATCATCGTGTAGACGACGACGTAGAACGCGATCGCCAGCAGGCCGAGGAACGCCGCGACGAGGTTCACGAACCCGGCCAGGACCACGAACGAGATCGCGCCGAGGACAAGCCCGAACACGACCGCCCGCTGCGGATCGACCTGGTGGGCCGGCAGCGGCCGACGCCGGGTCCGCGTCATCAGCTCGTCGATGTCGCGGTCGAGGTAGCAGTTGATCGCGTTCGCGCTGCCTGCGGCGAGCGTCCCGCCGATCAGCGTCCAGACCGTCAGCCACGCCCAGTGGCCGAGCTGGACGCCGGGCACGAAACGCGTCGCGAGAACCATCGCAGGGACGGTCGTGACGAGGAGGAGCTCGATGATCCGCGGCTTCGTCAGCGCGATGTAGGCGCGCACCGTGTCCTTCGTCGTCGGCCGGGTCGCCGCCGACGGCTCGCCGGCCTCATCGATCGGCGCCCCATCGCCCGTGACGACGGCCGCCGGCGCCGTTCGCGCCTCCAGGTACGACACCGCGACGAGGCCGACCAGATCGGCCCAGATGATCGCGCCGAGGGCGAGATGGAGGGTCTGCGACCAGCCCGAGAGGTCGGTCAGGATCTGCAGCCCGCCAACGAGCGCCTGGATCGGAAACAGGATCGCTGCGACCGTGGCCAGGGCGAGGATCGGACGTGTCCGCGGCCGAAGCCGGATCGCCGCGACGAAGACGGCGGCGACGATGATGCCGACGATCACCGCCACCCAGCGATGCAGGACGTGGGCCGAGTTCGCGTCGGTCAGCGTCGGGAAGACGGATCCGTTCATCAGCGGCCAGTCCGGGAACACGTACCACTGCGACGTCGCGGTCACATGCGAGCCGAACAGCAGCAGCGCGTAGACCGAGCCCGCGCCGAGCGCGGCGAGCAGCGTGAACCGCTGGCTGCCGCGGCCCGTGAGCCGGTCCGGATAGAGCGACCGGGCGAGGATCCAGACGAGGAGTCCGACGAGGGCCATCGCCGAGGCCAGGTGGGCCGTCACCGACTCCCCGGAGTTGCCGAGGCGGACCGTCTCCCGGCCCAGCCAGGCCTGGAACCCGACGAGCAGCACGGCCACGACCGTTGCCGCGAGCAGCGTCCGCTGCTTCCGCAGGTCCAGGAACGCGAGGATCACGAGCCCGATCACCTCGAAGCCGATGACCACGGCGACGGTGCGATGGATCCACTCGAGCCAGACCTGGTAGCCGTCCGAGAGGGACGGGAGGAACTGGCCCTCGAAGCAGCCCGGCCAGTTCGGGCAGGAGACGCCCGACGCGGTCACCCGGACGATGACGCCGATCGAGACGAGCAGGATCGCGGTCACGACGGTCGCCGCGGCGAGCTTCTGGAACCGGGTCACGAGTCTCCTTGGGGACGGCAGCGGCTCGGACGGGGGGTCGGTCCGGGACTCGTCACGCGCCGGCCCGGCATCGGCTTCGACCCGGGCGACATTCTAGCCCCGCGCCCCGGTTTTCCGCGTGCACTCCGGACCGGAATCGACCCGCTGAATGCGCCGGTGAGCGGTCCGCCATACGCTGACGCCATGCACGTTTCCCGTCGCGTGATCGCCGCGGCCGTCGCCATCCTCGTGGTCCTCGCCGGCTGCACCGTCGGCAGCGGCTCGATCGGGGCGCCATCCCCCAGCCCGGCAGGCTCCGCGTTCACGCCGGCCGCCTCCGCGTCCTTCCTGCCGGTGCCCGTGACGAGCGAGTTCGGCGTCGGCGCCAACCGGGTCGTCTTCGGCCTCCTGGACGCGACCGGGACGCAGTCCGCGGCGACGCCGGACCGGACCCTCTCCATCGGCTACCACGGGCCGAAGGGCGAGACGATCCCCGCTGCGCCACTGACCTTCATCTGGGCTGTCGAGGGCGTGAAGGGCGTCTACGCCGGACATGCGACGTTCCCGACCGCCGGCAGCTGGGTCGCGGACTTCACGAGCGGCGCGCCGGGTTCGCCGCCGGCGACCGTGTCGTTCTCGTTCGACGTGAAGCAGCACACCCAGGTCGTGTTCCCCGGCGACCCGGCGCCATCGGTCGTCACGCCGACCCTGTCCGACGTTGGCGGCGACGTCGCGAAGATCTCGTCCGACCCGAAGCCCGTCCCCGCCTTCTACCAGACCTCCGAGGCGGACGCCCTGGCCGCCAAGAAGCCGTTCGTGCTGATCTTCGCGACGCCGAAGTTCTGCCAGACCGCGACCTGCGGCCCGACACTCGACAAGCTCAAGCCGATCGCGACGGCCCACCCGGAGATGACCTTCATCAACGTCGAGCCGTACCAGCTGAAGTTCGACAACGGCTCGCTCCAGCCGGTGCTCAGCGCGGACAACCAGCTGATCCCCGTCCAGGCGACGACGGCGTTCAAGCTCCAGTCGGAGCCGTACGTCTTCGTCGTCGGGCCGGACGGCAAGGTGAGCTCGTCGTTCGAGCTCGTGTTCTCGCCCGAGGAGCTGGACGCGGCGATCAAGGCGGTCGAGGCCGGCTGATCCGCCCGCGCCGGGCGAGGAGCGGCGCCGGTCGACGACCAGCTAGGGCGCGTCCTCGAGCCGGACGGCCTGGAGCCCGGCGGACGTCTGGACATACGTCACCCGGATCGGCACGAGGCTGACCTTGTGCTCCGCCAGGTGACCGGGCGCGAACTGCGTGGCGTTCTCGATCGTCCCGACCCGGAAGTCGACCGTCCGGCCGTCGGCCGTGCGGATCGAGAAGCCCTGGACGTCACTCAGGCTCGTCGCCTCGACGGCGACCACGACACCGGTCTCGACCTGGCGCCCCGGACCGCCGAAGACCATCGTGGCGGCGACCACGAGCAGCACCACGAGGACGACGCCGCCGAGCAGGGCCAGCAGCCGCCGCTGTCCGGTCAGGGCTCCGCGCGTCGAGTCAGCGGCGGGCGCCGGAGCCGGATCCGGTGCCGGAGTGGCTCCCGCGGTCAAGTGCCGGTCCCGCTGCTCCCGGGCGTGTGGAGCCGCGCGCCGGCGGCGCACAGCGGGCAGGTCGCGGCGCCCGACTCGTACGTCGGCAGATCGAGCCGCCAGAGCGACCGCAGCGGGTAGGTTCGGCCGGTGACCGGCGAGGTCAGCGTGTTCGTGTCCCGGCCGCTCCGGTCGACGAGGACCGAGCATTCGACGATCTCGCCGCCCATGGCCTCGACGGCGGGCAGCATCGCGAGCAGCGACCCGCCGGTCGTCAGGATGTCGTCGACGAGAAGGACCCGCTCGCCGGGCTCGATCCGGAAGCCGCGCCGGAACTCGCGACGGGTCGCGCCGTCGGCGTCCTTCACCTCCTCGGCGAAGATCGCCCGAACGCCGAGCTGGCGGCCGGTCTCGAACGCGAGGATCACCCCGCCGGTGGTCGGACCCGCGACGAGGTCCACGGCGCCGGGCTCGCGGTGGCTCTCCGCCCAGTAACTGCACAGCTCGCTCGTTGCCGCCGGGTCCGAGAGGACCGCGAACTTCTCGACGTAGGCGTCGCCATGGCGGCCGCTCTTCAGCTGGAAGTGGCCCTCGCGGAGCGCGCCGCTCGAGCGGAACAGCTCCTCGGTCCGTCGGGCGACGGCCGCGCGGGCGCTGATCTCCACAGCCGGCTTGATCGTCGTCATCGCGCCGAAGTCTAGGGCAGGGCGCCGCTCAGGGCCGGTACTCGACGCCCTTCGCCGATGGGGCCGACGGGCGGCGCGGCAGGGCCGTGCCGATCAGGTCGCGGTAGGTCCCGAGCCCGCGACGGCGGCACTCGTCATCGAGCTCGTCGACGAGCCGGACCGGGAGCGTCGGGTCGGCGAAGATCGCCGTGCCGACCTGGACCGCGACCGCGCCGACGGCGAGGAAGTCCAGCACGTCCGCGAGCTCGGTCACGCCGCCGATCGCCACCACGGGGATGTCGACGATCTGGCTGATCTCGTAGACGATCCGGAGCGCGACCGGCTTGATCGCTGGGCCGGACAGGCCGCCGTAGATGTTGCCGAGGAGCGGTTTGTGGCGGCTCGGCGCGACGGCGATGCCACTCAGGGTGTTGACGGCGGTGAGGGCGTCCGCGCCGGCGTCGGCGATCGCCCGCGCGATCGGCCGGACGTCCGCGACGTTCGGCGAGAGCTTGACCAGCAGCGGCAGGTCCGTCGCCCGGCGGACGGCCGCCGTGACGGACGCGGCGGCGTCTGCGTCGATCGCGAACTGGAGCCCGCCCCTGCCGACGTTCGGGCAGCTGATGTTCAGCTCGATCCCGGCGACGCCCGGGACCCCGTCGAGCCGACGCACGACCTCGACGTAGTCGCCGACCGACTCCCCGGCGACGTTGACGATCACCGGCGTCTTCCAGCCGGTCCACGTCCCCGCGTACTTCTCGACGACCGCGTCGACACCGGGGTTCTGGAGTCCGATCGAGTTCAGCATCCCGCCGGGCGTCTCGGTCACGCGTGGCGTGATGTTGCCGATCCGCGGCTTCAGCGTCGTCCCTTTGCAGCAGATCGCGCCGAGCCGGTCGACCTCGACGACGTCGCCATACTCGATCCCGTAGCCGAACGTCCCCGACGCGACGAGGATCGGGTTCGCCAGGACCAGCCCTCGCCCGAGATCGACCGACAGGTCGACGGGCAGGTCCGGTCTCGCTGCGGCGGATCGAGCCTCGGCGCTGACGGCCGAGCGACCGTCGCCCGGATCGGTTCGGGCGCGCGGCATCCCGCCCGCAGCCCCCGTTCCGCCGATCATCGGCTTGATCTTCCGGACCGTCGGCGTGCGCTTCCCGGCGACGCGAACGTCCTTAGCCGTCGTGACCCGCCGCCTGGCCTTCACGGAGACGCGTCCGCGAGAGCCTGGTCCGCCGGATGGACCAACGGACGGCCGCGGTTCGGTCCATCCGCTGGATGGCCCAGGAACCCGACCAGATCGCGTCGGAGGGCACGTTCGATCGGCGCCGGACGCGCCTCAGGCGTCGCTTGGTCCAGCTCCCGGACCACGGGCCGATGCAGAGCCCATCCGAAGGCCTTCACCAGCCGGCCTCCCACGCGACTTCCTCGGCCGCGAACACCGGGCCCTCGCGGCAGACCCGCTGCGGCGCACCGTTCACGCCCATGATCACGCAGCCCAGGCACGCGCCGACGGCGCAGCCCATGTTCTGCTCCATCGAGACCTGGAGGAACGACTTCCTTCGGGCTGCCGGAGACCCGAGCGGATCGGCCTTGCCCCCCCCGCGCTTCCGGCCCAGCCGGGCGACGCCGAGGCGCTCGCGGCGGCCCGTGGCGAGCTTCGCCAGCGCCGCGAGCATCGGAGCCGGTCCGCAGGCGAACGCCTGGTCGGCCCACGCCTCGTAGTCGGGCACGAGCTCGGTCACGAACCCGTGGTGACCGACCGAGCCGTCATCGGTCGCGATGACGTACTCGACCTCGTCGGGCAGCAGCGACGACGGGTAGACGTCCCGCGCCGACGCCGCGCCGAACAGCAGCGTGACCTGCCGCCCGTCGCGGATCGCCTCGTCGGCGAGCGAGCGGATGCCCGCCATGCCGAGACCGCCCGCGATCAGGAGGAGGTGCCGCGAGCGGCTGTCGACCTCGAAGGGCCGCCCGAGCGGCCCGAGCATGTCGACCGGGTCCCCGGACCGGAGCTGGGTGAACCACTCGGTCCCGCGACCGATCGTCCGGAAATGGATCGTGATCGTGCCGGTCGCGGGATCGGCCGTGTTGATCGAGAAGGGACGCCGCAGGACCAGGCCCGACAGGTCGCCGGTCCGGACGTGGACGAACTGGCCGGCCCGCGAGCCGGTCGCGAGCTCAGGGGCATGGAACGCCTGCAGCCACTGACCGGGAAGGATCTCCCTGCTGTCGACCAGCTCGGTCCGGACGAGCCGCATCGTCACCGGCGGGCGTCGTCCTCCGCCTTGCCGGCGTCGGCGTCGTCGTCGGCCTCGTCGGCGTCCCCGTCCGCCGGCTCCTCTACCGTACCCTCGACCGCCGCCGCCGTCCCGTTCGCCTCGAACGCGGCGAGCTCCGGTGCAATTGCCGGGAACGCTTCGGCCAGCGCGTCGGCGAGATCCCCGAAGACGTCGGTTGGGTCGTAGTACTCGACGAGCTCCTCGGCCGTCTTCAGCGGCCGCCACTCGTTCTCCTCCTCGGTCAGGACCTCGGCCCGGAACTCGCCGGCGGCGGTCAGGGTGAGCCGCTCGTCGTCGTCATCGTTGATGATCAGGTCGCCGATCTTCGCGATGAGGTTCTCGGACGCCTCGGCGAACTGCTCGAGCAGGCGGGCCTCGCTGCGCTGGCTGCGCTCCTGGTACTCCAGCGCGAGGTCGTACAGCCGCTGGGCCGCCAATTCGTCGTCCTCGACGTCCGGGCGCTCGGGCTGGGCGGCGGCCCAGTCGTCGGCCGCGGCCGCGTAGGGGTCGCCGCCGATCGAGATCGCCTCGTCGATGCCGATCCCGGCCGCCTCGAGGACGTCGCCCTCGGCGGTCGGCTCGGCGGGCAGGCCGGCGCCCTCGCGCGCTGCCTCGGCGAACGCCTGGTAGATGTCGGCGGGGTTGTAGAGCTCGACCAGCTCGGAGGCCGACTCGATGACCTCCGTCTCGGACGTCCACTCGTTCGTGAGGTCGTCCAGGTAGCGGGTCCGGCTGCGGAACGTGCCGTCGGCGGCGACCGCCAGGTAATCCGGGTCCTCGTCGATCAACGTCAGCCCGCCGAGCTCGTTGATCCGGCCGCGGTTGGCCTCGAGGAACTTCATCAGCTGCTCGGTCGACTGGACGAGGAAGTCCGAGCGTTCGAGGGCGGCGTCGGCCGCGATCTCCCCGAGCAGGTCGTTGCGGGCCATGTCCATCCCGTTCCCTCCCATCCCCTGGCGGTCGCGGTCTTCGTTCGGTTGATCATCGGCCGAGGATCGGCCGCGGAAGAAGCTCATTCGGTCACTCGTGGTACTGAAGGTCGGGGCCCATCCGCTCGCGAAGGAACATCGAGTGATGGCGCTGGAAGATCCATTCGCCGGCCCGGTGCCCCAGCTCGCGGATGCCTTCGTCCGCCTCGAGCCGATCCAGTGTCGCGTAGTCGGGCAGATCGAGCAGGATCACGTTGTCGAAGTCCCAGCCGTGGGCGACGTTGTACCAGCCCAGGAACTTGATCCCGTATTTCTTCTCATAGTCGCGGAGCTGGCGGGTGAAGATCGTCCGCATGTAGAACTTGAAGAACGGGTCCCGGCCGCGGCGGACGGAGAAGTAGGTCGCCAGCACGGGCATGGGGCCATTCCTCCTCTCGACCGATCCGGGAATCCGCGGCGACCACGGCGCGCGGGGGGCCTATTGTCGCACGGGCCCTTCGGCGTCGGCCGGGTCCCCGTCGGCGGTCTCGCCCGCCACGGCGACGTCGTCCACGGCGACCGTCTCGCCCGCGGTCACCCCCTCGTCCTCGAGCTCGCCGACGGTCTTCGTCGCGCTGCCGAGCGGGCGGCGCCGGCTGCGTCGATCGGCCGCGACAAGGCGCAGCAGGAAGATGATCGTCTGGCCCGCGACGAGGAGGAGGGCGATCGTCGCGAAGAGGAGGACGGTGCTGACCCAGGTCGGCCAGTTCCAGACCACAGTCAGCGGCGTCAGGACGATGAAGAAGACCAGCAGGCCGACCTGGAACCGGAAGCAGCCGAGGCCGGGGCCGCGCTCGGGCTCGAGGTCCTCGCCCTTGTACTGGACGGGAGGCTGGTTGATCACGGGCCGGGATGGTACCGGGAAGCCGGGAGCGACACCCGCGGGTCGTCGGAGCCGCGACTATCCTGAGGTCGCTCGCACGGCGCTTCCGTCACCGCGTCGCGGGCAGGCGGGTCGGCAATGTCACGACAGCGGCTGTTGATCATCGTCCTCCCGGCGCTGGTCGTCGGCGTGATCGAGGTTGTCAGCGACACCCTGCTGGACTCGGCCATCTCGTTCCCGCTCGACGCGATCGTCATGACGCTCGTCGTCCTCGCCATCGCTGCGGCCCTCTCCGGGACGGCCTATCGTCGGATCGACTCGCTCCGAGCCACGTTGGCTGCCCGCAACCGTGAGCTCGAGGAGCGGGCTGCGTCGGCGTCGGCGCTCAGGCGCGTCAGCGTCGCGATCACCGCCCTGGCCGACCTGCCCGAGATCGTCGATGCCGTCGTCGAGAACGCGCGGACCCTGATCGGCGTCGACGCGGCGATCCTGCTGCTTGCCGACGGCGAGGGCCGCTCTCGCTATGCCACGTCGAGCGATCCGACCGGCGCGATCGACCGCTCCGGCGGGCTGCCGAACCCCGGCAGCGACGATGTCCTCCGATACCTGCCTGCCGAGCTCGCGCTCGGCCGGCTGGTCGCGCCGCTCCAGCGCGGCCGGGAGACGATCGGACTGCTCGCGGTCGGATCCCGCGTCGAGCGGTCGTTCGACGTCGACGACGTCGAGACCCTCGCGTCGCTCGCCGACCAGGCCGCGATCGCCATCGAGCACGCGCGGCTGCAGGATCGGCTGCGGGAGCTGGCGGTCGAATCGGAGCGCGAGCGGATCGCGCGGGAGATGCACGACGGCCTCGCCCAGGTCCTCGGCTACGTCAGCACCAAGTCCCAGGCCGTCGAGGAGCTCCTCGCGACCGGTCGAGTCGATGCCGCGCGTGCCCAGATGGCGGAGCTCGGGGCAGCCGCCCGGTCTCTCTATGTCGACGTGCGCGAGGCGATCCTGGGCCTGCGCAGCCCGATCAGCCCCGGCATCGGTCTCGTCGGGGCCATCGAGGATTACGGCGCCCGGTTCGCGGATGCCGCGAAGGTCGGGGTGAGCGTCGTGGCGTCCCCGGCGGCGCGCGACACGCACCTGCGGCCGGCGACGGAGGCCAACGTCTTCCGGATCGTCCAGGAGAGCCTGACGAACGTCCGGAAGCACGCCGGTGCGGGGCGAGTGGTGATCCGCGTCGAACGCGAGAAGGAGGATCTGCACCTCCAGATCGCGGACGACGGGCGTGGCTTCCCGACCGCGCCCGGGACCGACCGGGACTGGCCTCGCTACGGGCAGGCGGCGATGCGCGAGCGTGCCGCCGCGATCGGTGCGCGGATCGCATGGTCGAACGGTGTCGACGGCGGTGCCGTGGTCACCCTCGATGTCCCGATCGCGTCCCCGGCCGCCGCCGTGGCCTCGTGATGCGGATCCTCATCGCGGACGACCACGCCCTCTTCCGCGACGGCGTGGCCTCCCTGCTCGACGCCTGGGGCCACGAGGTGGTCGGGCAGGCCGCGGATGGCGCACAGGCGGTCGCCCTCGTCGACGCCCTCCTGCCCGAGCTCGTGCTCATGGACGTCCGGATGCCCGGGATGACTGGTCTGGAGGCCACCCGCCGGATCGGCGAGACCCATCCGGATGTCGCCATCGTCATGCTCACGGTCTCCGAGCAGGAGGACGACCTGTTCGAGGCGATCAGGGCGGGCGCGCGGGGCTATCTGCTGAAGAGCCTCGAAGGGGCGCAGCTCCGATCGATGATCGATGCGGTCGGCCGCGGCGAGGCCGCGATCGCCCCGACGACGGCGTTCCGGATCATCCGGCTCTTCGCGGAGCCCGGGTCGACGGAAATCCCGTCGGTCGGCAAGGACGACGGGCTCACGCAACGCGAACGCGACGTCCTGGCGCTCGTGACGGAGGGCCTCCGGAACAAGGAGATCGCGGCCCGACTGGGGATCTCCGAGAACACGGTGAAGTTCCACCTCCGGAACATCCTCGAGAAGCTCCATGCGGTCAGCCGGACCGAGCTCGCGACCAGAGCCATGCGAGAGCAGCTCCGCCGCCTCGACTAGGCGCGACGCGGTCGGCCGCGTCGGGCCGCCCTAGCCGAAAGGATGGGGCCGGAACGGGCCGATCGAACCTAGGTCGCCCGCGCCCTCCGGTCGGATGCTCTCGTGGCCACTCAGGCAGACGGAGGCGCCGGCGATGGGCTATCGCATCGACATCGAGCACGCTGGCTGCATCAACTGCGGCATCTGCATGGACGTCTGTCCGGTCGAGGCGCTCGACATGAGCCGGCCCGCCGCTCCCGGGATCGAGACCGGCCAGGGCGCGGCGCGGCCGATGCCGTGGACGATGGAGCGGCCCCTTCAGGTCGGCGAGTGCATCGGCTGCCAGATCTGCGTCAGGGAGTGCCCGGTGAGCGTGATCACCCTGGCCACGCAGGGCGACCCGACGCCGCTCGCCTCGCGGCAGGGTCCCGTCCATCGTCCCCCGACGGAACCGGCGGGCTGGTCGGCCCTCTCGGAGGTCACCCTCGAGTCGCTCAAGCCAGCGCATCCGTCGCCCTGGGGCGACCTGTTCCAGTGGGTCTCGAACGCGCGCTCCGCGCTCGGCCCGGACGGGATGTTGCCGATCGAGGCGCGCCCGGCGCCGGTCGCCCCATGTCAGGAAGCCTGCCCGGCCGGCACCGACGCGGGACGCTACGTCGGGCTCGTCGCCCGCGGTCGGTTCGATGACGCCTACGCGGTCGCCGCGGAGGTCAACCCGTTCCCGTCGGTCTGCGGGTGGATCTGCACGGCGCCATGCGAAGCGGCATGTCGGCGCGGAGTGCTGGACGAGCCGATCTCGATCCGAACGATCAAGCGCTTCGCCGCGGAGCACGGGACGCTGCCGCCGGTCGCCGCTCCGGCCAGGACGCGGGAGGGTCGCGTCGCGATCGTCGGCGGCGGACCGGCGGGGATGTCGGCCGCCTGGTACCTGGCCCGCCTGGGCTACCCGGTCACGGTGTTCGAGGCGATGCCGGTGCCCGGCGGCATGATGGCGATCGGGATCCCCGCCTACCGGCTGCCGCGCGACGTCCTGCAGGCCGAGATCGCCCGGATCGTCGAGCTCGGCGTGGACCTCCGGCTGAACGCGGCAATGGGTCGCGACTTCACGCTGAACGACCTCCGGGCCGAAGGCTTCGCCGCCATCTTCCTTGCCACCGGCGCATCGAAGAGCCGGCGGCTCGGCGTGCCGGGCGATGAAGCCGATGGGGTGATCCCGGCCACGCTGTTCCTGAAGCAGGTCAACCTCGGCGAATCGCCGCAGCTGAGCGGACCCGTGGTCGTGGTCGGTGGTGGCAGCACGGCGATGGACGCGGCTCGCTCGGCTCTGCGCAGCGGCGCCGAGTCGGTTGTCGTGGCGTATCGCCGGCGGCGTGCCGAGATGCCCGCCCAGGCCGAAGAGGTCGAGGCCGCGGAGCGCGAGGGGATCGAGATCCGGACGGAGCTCGTCGTCGGCGAGGTCGTCGTCCACGACGGTGCGGCGATTGCGCTTCGATGCTCCGACGCAGGGTCGCCTGCCGGGTTCGTCGACCTGCCGGCCAGGGCGATCCTCGTCGCGATTGGCGAGGAACCCGATCCATCGATTCTGCCGGAGGGGACGGGGATCGAGATCAGCGGCTGGGCTGGTGTCGTCGCCGACGCACGAACCATGGCGACCGGCCAGCCCGGGGTGTTCGCCGGCGGCGACGTCGTGTCCGGCCCGAAGACGATCATCGACGCGGTGGCCGCCGGCCGGCGTGCGGCCGGGTCGATCCACGGCTACCTCGCGGGCGTCGCCGACCCCGAGGCGGAGATCCTCCGGACCGTCCGATATGCGACCGCGCACGAGACGGAGCTGACGGTCGATCTGTCCGTGCGGCCGCGGGCGCACGCGGCGCTGAACGTCGTGGATCCGCGGTCCTTCGCGCCGACGCAGGCCGGCTACGAACCCGCCGCTGCCGTGGCCGAGGCCGGCCGTTGCTTCCGGTGCGACGCCGTCGACCGCTGCTCGAGCGTCCACGTCGTCGGCGGCCGCGGGCCGGCCGACCGACCCGTCCCGAATCCGCCGCCAACGGCTGCCGTAGGCGGCCCGGTCAGCCCCGCAGTGCCAGGAGGTGTCCAATGACCCCGGAACAGGTCGCCGGCTTCTTCGACGCCGGCGAGAGCTTCGTCGAGGGAACGATCGCAGCGGCGCTCGTCGTCCTCTGGACGCTTGCGGTCGCCCTGCATCTCGGCCGGCCCTACATGGTGCGCAACACCGGCAAGTTCACGCTCCGCCTCGGGGCGGACCTGTGGTGGATCATCTATGTCGCGCTTCGCGACCTGATCCTGGTCCAGGTCCTCCTCGGCAGCTTCATCTTCTTCTACCCGGACGTGGTCACCGGCCAGGACCTTCCGATCACGGGCGGTCTGGCGGCGGTGTGTGCGTTCGCGGCACTCCTGATCAAGCTCGTCACGAAGGGCGACGCCGACGTCAACGGCTACCGCTGGCAGGTGATCCTCATCGGGATCGGGGCCGCGCTCTACATCACGCCGTACTTCCTCGGGACGCAGATGACGCAGCTGACCGGACAGCGGGTCGACGTGATCATGCCGCTGCTCGTCAGCTCGAAGAACCCCGACGTCGCCCTGCCCCTGTGCTACCTGTCCGGGATCCTGGCCGGCGTATTCGGGCTGATCGCCGTCGTCTACAACCTGCGCGGAACGAGTCGTCGCCGGCCGGTCGAGTCGGCGCCGGAAGGAGCGAACCGATGAGTGGCGACGACCTTGCCGCTGCCCTGACCAGCGGGGCCTCGGTCTGGTTGGTCCTATCGATCTCGGCGGTCCTGCCGATCCTCTGGGCGTTCACCCTCGTGCTGCATTTCGCTCGGCCGTATGTCCTGCGGTTCCTGCGGCTCCTGACGCTCAGGTTCGGCGGCGACGTGTGGTGGCTGTCCTACGTCCTGTTCCGGGATGCGCTCCTCGTCATCACCCTCGGGCTGAGCATGGTCTTCCTGATGCCCAACCTCTACCTGAAGGTCGGGCTCCCGATCACCGCGCCGTTCGCGGCCGTCCTCCTGTTCTGGGCCCTCGTGGTCAAGTTGATCCGGGACGCCGACGACGATCCGGCAGCCTTCCGCATCGTCAGCGTCCTGCTCGTCGTGGCGTCCGTCCTCTACATCGTCCCGCAGGTCTACGGCATGGAGTCGGCAGACCAGGCCTACCTCGGCGGCCTGCCGAGCGCGCTGGTCAGCACGACGAACCTGGCGCTCGCCCGGCCCATCCTCTGGATCAGCATCGGCCTGTTCGCCCTGACGGGCGCGGCCATGTTCGTCCGGTTCCTCGTCAACCTGGGTCGAAGCGAATCGTCAACGGAGGCGCAGGCGGAGGAGACGCAGATCGCGGCCTGACGTTCGCGCTCAGCGGGGCTTGGCCGACCCCCGGCGAGCCAGCCGATCGCGGAAACGGAACCACTCGCCGGCGAACGGGAGGAACCACGGCCGGCCCTCGTAGGGCGCCGGGACGAGCGGGAACTTCAGCCGCGTGAGAGCCGGAGCAGGGCCGCCGCCGAGCCACTCCCCGACCGCGGTCCCGAGCGCCGTCATCAGGGCGACACCGGTGCCGCAGCAGCCCATCGCGTAGGTGATCCCGTCGACCCGGCCGACGTGCGGCATCCGGTCGAACGTGAAGCCGACGTTTCCGCCCCACGCGTAGTCGACCCGGGTCCCGGCGAGCTGCGGATGGACCTCGAGCAGGCCCTGGTGGAGGATCGCCGCCGAGCGGTCGACGTTCGTCGGGAGGAAGCTCGCCCGGCCGCCGAAGACCATCCGCCGGTCCGCCGAGATGTGCCAGTAGTAGAGGAAGTTCTTCGTGTCGAAGAACGCCCGGCCGCGCGGCGAGATCGCCCGTGCCAGCTCCTCGGGGAGCGGCTCGGTCGCAATGATGTAGCTCCCGATCGGGATGATCCGCCGGCGAAGGGCCGGCATGACGCCGTCCGTATAGCCGTTCGTCGCGACGACGACCTCCTTCGCGAGGATGGCGCCGCGGTCCGTCTCGACGACGAAGCGCGCGTCCGCCTGGCGACGGATCGCCGTCGCGCGGACGCCGTCGTGGAGGTCGGCCCCGGCCCGGTCGGCGGCCGCGACGAGCCCGGCGAAGTACTTGCCCGGATGGAGCAGGCCGCTCGGCGGGAAGACGAGGCCCCCGTGATAGAAGGTCGAGCCGATCTCGTCGGCCAGCTCCTCCTTCGGGACGAATGCCGCCTCGATCCCGAACCGCCGGAGCGTCTCGACCGAGTGGCGCAGCTCGTCCGCGTGCGACGGCGCCCAGGCGAGGTCGAGGTAGCCGCACTCGCGGAACTCGCAGTCGATGCCCTCGTCGGCGATCAGGCGCTTGACGAGGTCGTAGGCATCCATCGTCTCGCGGAAGAGGTCCCGGCCCGTCGCCTCGCCGTAGCGGTCGATCAGCTCCTGCGGGCCCCACTTGTACCCCGGATGGACGATGCCGCCGTTGCGGGTCGAGCCGCCGAACCCGAGGTGCTCGGCCTCCAGGAGGGTGACGGCCGCGCCGCCGGCGGCGAGGACCCGCGCCGCGTTGATCCCCGTGTAGCCGCCGCCGATCACGACGACGTCGGCGGTGTCCGGCAGGGGCCGATCGCGACGGGACGCGATCTCGGGCATCGTCGCGTGCCAGTACGGCCGTCGCTCGTAGTCGCGATTCAGGCCGGACGAGGTGGGCGCCTCCGCGGTCGACATCGCGGCGGAGCGTAGCGGACGAACCCGGCGTCGCGTCGCCGCCACGCGGCAGGCGCGCCGCTGTCAGTCCGCGGCGGCCTCCCAGGCGAGCCGGCCGGCGGCGATCGTCGCAATGACGAGGCCCGGGAGATCGCGGCCGAGGAGCGGCGTGTTCTTGCCGCGCGAGGCCAGGGCGTCGGACTCGACGCGCCACGACGCCGCGCGGTCGAGCACGACGAGGTCCGCGGGCGCGCCTTCCACGAGGCTCGGCAGCGGGCGATCGCCCCAGCGGGCGCCGAGCACCCGGGCAGGTCCGGTC
>DATBPR010000010.1:0-4710 GCA_036561285.1 Candidatus Limnocylindrales bacterium
GCCCGGACCGGGTGGTCTCCGGCGTGTTGGAGTCGCCGTGGGCGTCGAGCCAGGCGATCGCCAGTCGACGATCCGGTCGCGCGCGGCGGAGTCCCGCGGTCGCGCCGGCGTGGGCGCAGCAGTCGCCGCCAAGGACCAGCAACCGCTCCCCGCGGGCGACCGACGACGCCACCATCGTGGCCTCCCGAGGGAGGTACGCCGCGATCAGCTCGCGGTTCTTCGCGCGCGAATCCGGGTCGACACGGACCGGCGGGTCGACGGGCAGGTCGCCATCGTCCCGGAGCTCCAGCCCGGCGGCGGCGAGCCGCTCGAGGAACCCGAGCCGGCGGAGGTCGCGCGGCACAGCGGCCATGCCTGCCTCGAGCGCGCCCGGCAGCTGACCGCCGAGGGCGACCGGGACGCCGACGACGGCGATGGGTCCGGGCATGGTCCGAAGGATAGGCGGCCGCCGGCCCGCGCCGGCTCATCGGATGGAAAGGTTCGAGCGGCGATCCTCGCGGCCATGACGACCTCACCCTCCGCCACGACGAGCCTCGCGGCCTTGCTCCGGCAGCCCTTCGGCAGCGAATCGCTCGGCGCCCAGGTCCGCACCTTCGCGGCGGTCGGCGTCCTGAGCACCCTCGCCTGGGTCCTGCTCTACGCCGTCTTCCGAACCGCGCTGGGCCCGGTCGGCGCGAATGCCGCCGCCCTTGTCCTGTCGGCCATCGGAAACACGGCCGCCAACCGCCGGCTCACGTTCGGCATCCGGGGCCGATCCGGGCTGGCCCGGGACCACGGCGCCGGGCTCGCGGCGTTCGCGATCGCCTTCGTCCTGACGACGGGCGCCGCCCTGGCCCTGTCCGTCGCGGCGCCGCATGCGAGTCGCTCGACCGAGCTTCTCGTCCTCATCACCGCCAATGCCGCCGCGACCGCCAGCCGGTTCGTCCTGCTCCGGACGTGGCTCGGCCGTGGCTCCCGCGCCGGCTGATCTGGGCTCTGCGTGGACCCCCGGCCCTTCACCAGGAGATCGCGATGACCACCGTCCTCCGCCCCGACGCGGGCTTCGACGCCGAGTCTGCCGCCAGCTGGCCGGCCACCGCGCCGCACCGGCGTGTCGACGTGCTCGGCCGCCCGGTCGAGCTGACCTGGAGCGCAGTCGCGCAGGGCGCCGTCGCCCTCCTGGCGGCCGCGCTGTTCCTGGTGAACCTGACCGTCAGCGGCTTCGCGAACACGTACTACTCGGCGGCCGCGCTCGCCGCCTCGCAAAGCTGGTCGGCGTGGTTCTTCGGCTCGATCGACCCCGCCAACTTCATCACGGTCGACAAGCCGCCTCTCTCGACGATGGTGATGGGCCTGTCCGTCCGGCTCTTCGGCCTGAGCTCCTGGAGCATCCTCGTGCCCGAGGCGCTGATGGGTGTCGCCACCGTGGTCCTCCTGATGGCGATCGTGCGCCGGACGTTCGGCTCGCCGGCTGCCGTGATCGCGGGTCTCGTCGCCGCCCTGACCCCGGCCGCAGTCCTGATCTTCCGCTTCAACAACCCGGATGCCCTGCTGACGCTCCTCCTGACGGCCGCGGCCTACGCGTTCGTCCGCTCGCTCGATGGCGGCCGGCTCCGCTGGGTCGCCTTCGCGGCGCTCCTCGTCGGGCTCGCCTTCAACACGAAATACCTCCAGGCGTGGCTTGTTCTGCCGGCCTTCGCGGTCGTCTGGACGGTCGCCGCGCCCGGCTCGATCGCCCACCGCGTCCGCGGCCTGCTCGTGGCCTTCGCGGGGACGGTCCTCGCGAGCGGCTGGTGGATCGCGGTCATGGAGCTCCTGCCCACGTCCGTACGCCCGTTCGTCGGTGGCTCGACGAATGGGTCCGCGCTCGATCTCGTCCTCGGCTACGACGGGCTCGGGCGGATCTTCGGCGGGTCTGGAGGCCCCGCGGGCGGGGGACCGGGTGGTGGCGGCTTTTCCGGCGCGCCCGGCCTGCTCCGACTCTCCAACGACCAGCTCGGGGGCCAGGCTGCGTGGCTCCTGCCGCTCGCCTTCCTCGGACTCGCGGTCGGGCTGTGGGCCCGGCGCGGCGCGCCCCGGACGGACCTGCGCCGCGCCGCCTATTTGCTTTGGGGCCTCTGGCTCGTCGTCCACGTCGTCGTGTTCAGCTTCATGTCGGGGATCATCCACTCCTACTACGTCGTCGCGATGGCGCCGGCGATCGGCGCGCTCGTGGGCGGCGGCGTCACGGAGCTCGCCCGGATGCGGGACGCCCGGCCACGGAACGTCGGGGCGGGAATCGTTCTTGCGGCCGGACTGGTCGGCTCGGCCGCGGTCGCGTGGGTCCTGCTTGCCCGGACGCCCGACTTCGCGCCGGGACTCGCGATCGCGATCGCGGCGGTCACGATCGGCGTGGCGGTGGTCCTCGCGCTGCCGGCCGTCATCCTCGACCGGCGGATCCAGGTCGCCGCACTGGTCATCGCCGTCGGTACCCTGCTCGCGGCGCCGGCCGCCTATGCCGTCCAGACCGTCCAGTCGGCCTACGGTGGCGGCGACCCGTCGGCCGGGCCTGCCGTTGCGAACGCCGGCGGGCCGGGCAGCTTCGGTGGACGGCAGGGCGCGGCGTTCGGGGGCGGAGGCGCGCCCGGCGCGCCGACCGGCGGCGGCGGGTTCGGGGCCGGTGGTCCGGGCGACGCCGTGACGAGCTCCGCGCTGACCGACTACCTCGCCGCCAACCAGGGCTCCGCGCGCTGGATCGTCGCGGTCTCGTCGGCGAACCAGGCGGGCTCGATCGAGCTCGCGACCGGGCTCCCGGTGATGGCGATGGGCGGCTTCAGTGGCGGCGATCCGACGCCGACCCTCGAGCAGCTCCAGGCATACGTGGCGAGCGGGGACCTCCGGTTCGTCATCGTGGGCGGGGGCGGCGGTCCGGGCGCGGGCTCCAGCGATGTGTCGTCATGGGTCACCTCGTCGTGCGCCGCGGTCACATCGGTGACCTCGAGCCTCTACGACTGCGCGGGTGTGGCGACGGGCGGCTGACCACCGGGCAGGCCGATGGACAGAAAGAAGCCCCGGCCCGAAAGGGCCGGGGCTTCGCTGCGTGCCGCTGGTGTGGATCAGAAGCGGACGATGATCCTCCGGACGAGGTGGCCATTCTCGAAGAGCCTGACCACATGCCGACCCGAGTGGGTCCTGAAGCTCTCGTAGTACACGGCGTGCTCACCGAAACCCTGCTTGATGTGCAGCCTGGTGCTGCCGTCAACCGTGATCTTCCAGTCGAGCTTGGCGCCGAGCACGGCCTGAGGGGCCGGCTTCGCATTGCTGAAAAGATCGACGCGGACACCGTGGGGGCGGATCGTCCTTGACGAGTGGCCCACCGCGTTCGCGGTCACCGGGCCGTCGATGCCCACCTGGGTGTCGACGAACTTGTTGGCCGACACGGTGATCCTGCCGGCGGCGACGTCGACGTTCAGCAGGCCCGTGGCATAGGTGTCGTCCTTCGTGTACCAGATGTGGCTGACGGTGTTATTCCTCATGGAGGTGCTCGCGTTGCCCATGATCACGATGCCGTTCTGGGCGATATCGCCGATATGACCCCGGCCCGTGATGACGTTGCTCGCGATGGTCGCGGAGGTCCTGGTGGTGGAGGGTGCGCTGGCATCGGCGGTCACGCCGCGGACCTCGATCCCGTTCTTCTGGAAGTCGTAGACCTTGTTGCCGCTGATCGTGCCGCTCGCACCGTTGACGTAGAGGATGCCGCGACCGTGCTGCGTGCCGTCGAAGGGCTGCTCACCGATCTGGTGGACCTTGCTGTTCGTCGTGTTGACGGCCTCGCCGTTGACGACGATGCCGTAGTAGCGAGCGCCGTGGATGTCGGCGTTCGTGACGCGGGTCGGGTTGTAGACACCGATGTCGCAGCCGGTCGCGTCGACCGCGCCGGTGACCGGGACGCCCATGCGGGCGGCAGTGAGGTTGATGCCGTCACGCATGAACCCCGTCGGGGCGCAATGAATAAACGCCGCAAAGGTCGATGCGGGCATTGCCGCAATGGCCATCGAGCCGATGACGGCCGACGCCGAGACCAGGCCGACAAGCCGTCGCTTGGAGATGAAGATGGACATTGGTCCTCCGATGGACGATGGGTTGGGATGAAATGACATCGCGAATCCTGATCGGAGGCGCCCACTGGTCCCATTGCGCTCATCTGCAGAACGACCACCGATCGACTGCAGGAATGCGGCAGCGAGATAGGGTGATGACCGGCCGTACCGTACCCGAGGACGCAACGCCGACCACTGCGTTGCGCTTCCCGCGCAGACGTTCGACCCGATGCTGGGTGCGACAGAGGAACGGATGGCTCAGGCGGTAGGACTCGAAGCTACGACCAAGCGCTCACGTGGGACCCGACGTGCCGCCACGTCACACACCGCTCTCAGCGGGGAGCGTCCCGGCGGCGATCGCGGCCACGAATGCCGCGTGATCCCGCACGGTCTGGTCCGCGTAGGCCACCGCAAACCGCCCGATCGCCTCGTCCAACGTGGCGTCGCGGCCGATGTAGCTCGCGATCTCCACGGGCTCGCCGGACCGGGCGTGGCCGCGGGCGAGGGCCCACCCGCAAAGGTCGCCCCACGCCGCAAGATCGTCGATCGTCATCGCCTCCACGACGGCGCCGCCCTTCTGGTCCTGGAGCTGACGGACATACCAGTTGCGGCCACCTGGCCCGACGAACCAGCCCAGCATCACGTCGCTGAC
>DATBPR010000011.1:0-2684 GCA_036561285.1 Candidatus Limnocylindrales bacterium
TCCGGAGCCCGGACCTCCAGCCGCTGTCCGTCCGTCTGCCGACCCTCCAGCCCACGACGGACCTCGGCGTGTTCATCGCGGCGCTGACGATCTCGAGCATCATCCCGATCGTGGTGTTCCTCGTGTTCCAGCGGCTGTTCCTCAGCGGTCAGGGCCTGAGCGGCGCGATCAAGGGCTGAGGGCGCACCTCCTGGGCAAGAGCCTCATGCGCCAAATCGAATGGCCGCACTCGATTGCATGATCCCTCGTGCTACGCTGCGCGCCGTGAAGCATGAGTCGGCGGATCCGGGCGAGACGATCCGGTCGGGCGCGGCCTTCCTCGGCATCGAGCTCGGCTCGACCCGGATCAAGGCGGCGCTGATCGCGCCGGACACGACGCCGCTGGCGGCGGGCTCGCACACCTGGGAGAACCGCTTCGAGAACGGTCTCTGGACCTATGACCTGGCCGACGTCGAGGCGGGACTGGCCTCGAGCTTCGCGTCGCTCGTCGAGGACGTAAGCGCGCGCTACGCGGTGGATCTGGATGCGGTGGCAGCCCTCGGCGTGAGCGCGATGATGCACGGCTACTTGGCGCTCGATGCGGAGGGCGACCTCCTCGTGCCCTTCCGGACGTGGCGCAACAACGTCACCGCCGAGGCCTGCGCCGAGCTGACCCCCCGGCTCGACTTCGCCGTTCCGCAACGCTGGACCATCGCCCACCTGTATCAGTCCGTGCTGGACGGCCAGCCGCATGTCCCGCGAATCGCCCACCTGACGACCCTCGCTGGCTACGTTCACTGGCGGCTGACGGGCGAGCACGTCGTCGGGATCGGCGAGGCCTCGGGGATCTTCCCGGTCGACTCCGCCGCCAGCGGCTGGGACCCCGCGCGGGTGGCGGCCTTCGACGCGCTCATCGCGCCGCGAGAGATGGGTTGGGCGCTGCGCGACATCCTGCCCGCGGTCCTGCCGGCCGGCCACGCCGCGGGGCGATTGACAGAAGCAGGGGCACGGCTGCTCGACCCGTCGGGGCGGCTCCGGGCGGGAGCCCCGCTGTGCCCGCCCGAGGGCGACGCCGGGACCGGCATGGTCGCCACCAACGCGGTCCGGCCGCGATCGGGGAACGTCTCGGCCGGCACCTCGATGTTCGCGATGATCGTGCTCGAGCGGAGCCTGGCCAGGATCCACGAGGAGATCGACATCGTCGTCACGCCCGACGGGATGCCCGTGGCGATGGCGCACTCCAACAACGGGACGTCCGACCTCGATGCCTGGATGGCGCTGTTCGGCCAGGTCGGCAGCGCCCTCGGTGCCGAGACGGGGATCGACGACCTGTACGGGCGCCTCCTGCCGCTGGCGCTCGCCGGCGACCCGGACGCGGGCCGCCTGCTCTCCGTCAACTACGTCTCGGGCGAGCATCTGACCGGCTTCACCGAGGGTCGCCCGCTGTTCGCCCGGAACCAGGACGCCCGGTTCACCCTCGAGAACTTCCTGCGGGCGCTGTGCTACGCGGCGTTGTGCGCCCTGCGGGCGGGGCTGGACATCCTCCGCGACGAGGAGGGTGTGATCGTGGAGGAGATCCGCGGGCACGGCGGCTTCTTCAAGGCCGGCGAGACCGGCCAGCGGCTGATGGCCGCCGCGCTTGACGTCCCGGTCAGCCTGCCGGCCACCGCGGCCGAGGGCGGAGCGTGGGGCATGGCCGTGCTCGCGGCGTACCTGCTTCGCGCCGATCCGGGCCAGGCCCTTCCCGACTATCTCGACCAGTGGGTCTCCGGAACCATGGGCGCGCCGGTGGTCCCCGACCCTCGTGACGTGGCGGGGTTCGCGGCGTTCTTCGCGCGCCACCGGGCCGGGCTGGCCATCGAACGCGCGGCGGTCGAAGCGCTGACCTGACGGGGCAAGCCGCGCGACGAGGCCCGCCCTCGCCGGACGGGTGCAATCGTTTGCCCGCATCGGTCGTGCTAGGCTGCGGGCGTGACCACGATCGATGACGCGACACCGGGCGGCGAGGCGCCGGACGCCGCGACCCCCGTCCGGAGCGTGCCCCGGATGCGCGACATCGCGGCCATGGCCCGCGTCTCGCAGAGCACCGTCTCCCGGGTCCTCAACGACGCGCCGACCCGCGTCCCGATCGCGCCCGAGACCCGCGAGCGGGTGCTCGTCGCAGCCCGCGAGCTCGGCTACCGCCCGAACCCCCTGGCGCGCGGCCTGCGCGGCGCCTCGACGATGCTGCTGGGGGCCGTCGTCCGCGACATCACCGACCCGTTCTTCGCGGGCGCCGTCGAGGCCCTGTCGATCGAGGCCGTGAGCCACGGCTACAACGTCGTCCTCGGTCACGCCCATGGCCGCGCCGACGAGGCTCTGGCGCTGACGACCGTCCTCGAGACCCGCCACTGCGACGCGATCGTCCTCCTCGGCGACGTCCAGAACCAGCCGCGCCTGCTCGCCGACCTGAAGGACTCGATCGTCCCCGTGATCGCGCTCTGGCAGGGCACGAGCCCGCTGGCCGTCCCGACCGTCGACGTCGACAACGCGGCCGGGATCCGGGCCGGCCTCGACCATCTGACCGGGCTCGGGCATCGCCGGATCGCGTTCGTCAGCGGCCGCCCGCTCGGCGACATCCGCGAGCGACAGGCGGCCTTCGAGGCGACGATGCGCGAGCGCGTCGGAGACGTCCCGGCCGCCTACATCCGGGAGGTGCCGAACAC
>DATBPR010000012.1:0-1836 GCA_036561285.1 Candidatus Limnocylindrales bacterium
GAGCCGGCCGTTGCCCGTCTCCGACCGGGTCCCGACGTCCGCGGCCGTTCGTGCCAGTCGGCCGACGATGACGCCGTTGGACGCGTCGGGATCGATCGCCCGCAGGAGGGCCGCCGCCGCGGCAACTTCGGCCGACGAGGCGGACGTGCCGGTCACCGACGTCAGGCCGCCGCCCGTCTGAAGGGTCACGATGTCCGTGCCGGGAGCGGCGAGGAACGTGTCCGCCCCGTGGTTCGAGTTCGCGTCGAGCTGGTCGGACTGGTTCGTGTTCGAGACGCCGATGACGCCGCGGTCGCCGGCGGGGTAGGTCGGGGCGCTCGATCCGTCGTTGCCGGTCGCCGCGACAACCACGACGTCGTGGTCCCAGGCGTAGTCGATCGCCGCCTGGAGTGCCGCGCTGTAGCCGGGATTGCTGAACGAGAGGTTGATCACGTTGGCGCCGTGGTCCACGGCCCAGACGATGCCCGCGATGATGTCGCTGTCCTGGCCGAGGCCGTTCGCATCGAGGACGGTGACCGGCATGACCCTGACGCCGGCGTAGCCGATCCCGGCGATGCCCTGGCGGTTGTCCGTTGCCGCTGCGACGATCCCGGCCATCGCCGTTCCGTGGCCGTTCGGATCGACCGTCGAATCGCTGCCCGGCACGAGGCCGATCCCCGGCACGAGGCGCCCGACAAGCTCCGGCTGGCCGGCATCCACGCCGGTATCCAGGATGGCGACCACCGACGAGCCGGTCGGATGGATCGACCCGTACACCTTGTCCCAACCGATCAACGGCAACGACCACTGGGTCGCGTAGGCCGGATCGTCCGGAGCGGCCTCGGCCGACCGGACCCGATCGCGTTCGACACGGAGGACGGCCGGGTCGAGGCCGAGGACGTTCATCAGATCGGAGCCGACGGGCATTCGGACGACGGCCATTCCGAGAGGCGCGATCGTGTCCACGACCTGCGCGCCGGCCGCTGCAAGGGTGTTCGCCCGAGCGGCCGAGCTCGTCCCGGGTCGGAAGGTCACGACGAGGTCCACGCTGCCATCAGGTGCGCCGGATTCGCCCGGTGGAGGGGTCGCCGTGCTCGGCGCCTCGGTGGGTGTGGCAGTCGGCTCCTCGTCCGGGGCCGGGCTCGCCGTCGCAGGCAAGGCGGGGCTCGGCTCGGCGGCCGGCGACGGCTCGTTGGCGGGCGTCGGCTGCGTCGACGGCTCGCCCGCGGGCGGATTGGCCGAGGGATGGGCGCCCGCCGGATCCCCGGAGGGGTCAGCCCCTGGCGAGGCCGGCGGCGCGGGCGTGGAGGCCGAAGCGTCGGGCGCCGAGCTCGGATCCGCGGCCATGCCCGCCGTCGGCATCAGGAGCCACGACACGACAATTGCGATCTGGCACAGCGCGAGCAGGCGGTAGCGGACGCGTCGACTTCGGTCTGTCAGATCCATCCTTGGGCCAGCGATGGTGAACCGGTTGCACGTGGACCGAACGGGCATCGGCCACACCAATCAAGGCTGCCTGGACTGCGTCCGGTCACCGGACCGTACCCCCCGCGACCTCACCGGGACTACGGTACTAATGGCCCGACCGATCCCCATCGAACGCGCTCGCGCGACAGCGCATCCGTCAGGCCGTTTCCTTCCAGCACCGGGCCGCTCGGCGAAGGCGCGCCCGGACAAGCCAGAATCGTGCGGGCACCACGTCGCGGTCTTCGCTGAGAAACCGGATCAGCTGACCGGAGGATCGGCGCCAAGCACCTGTCCGGCCCAGCGCTCGAGATAAGGATGCGCGAGCGCGCGACGTAGGCGCTTCACGCCTCGGCGGGCGGGATGTTCCGGTTCAAGTGGAGGAGGTTGGTT
>DATBPR010000013.1:0-3330 GCA_036561285.1 Candidatus Limnocylindrales bacterium
ACGCATAGAAGATGCCGGTGAGCGGGGCCTTGATCGACGGCGGCGCACTGGCGGCCGGGTCACGCCCCGCGGTCGACGGCTCGCCCGCGGTCGGCGCTTCGGCGGTCCCGCTCGTGCCCCCGGCGCCCGACCGAGCCGCCACTGCCGTCGCCGCGGGGAGCGCCACGGGCTTGCGCAGGATGACGGCGGTGCCACCCGACTCGACCTCGAGCTCGGCGAGGTCCGACCGCTCGAGAAGCTCGGCCAGCCGATCGATCAGCGCCAGCAGCTCGACGTCGCCGCTGTCGCCCGGCTCGGGCGCGTCCACGGCGGCCGCGTCGTCGGTCATCGGGGCGGACCCGTGAAGATGAGTGCGGTGTTCTGGCCACCGAACCCGAACGAGTTGCTCAGCGCAATCCCGATCCGGCGGTTCGCGGCGACGTTGGGCGTCAGGTCGAGACCGGCGGCCTCGGGGTCGGGATCGGTCAGGTTGATCGTCGGCGGGACGCAGCCTTCGCGGATGGTCAGGATCGTGATGATCGCTTCGATCGCACCGGCGGCGCCAAGGGTGTGGCCGAGCATCGACTTGTTGGCCGTGATCGAGACCCGCCCGGCCGTCTCGCCGAGGATCGTCTTGATCGCCTGGAGCTCCGACTTGTCGCCCTCCGGCGTCGACGTGGCATGCGCATTGACGTGGGCGATGTCCGACGGCTCGAGGCCGGCCTTGGCCAGCGCCCGTCGCGCCGCCCGCACGGCGCCGATCCCGCCCGGTGCGGGGAGGGTGATGTGCGAGGCGTCGGCGGTCGCGCCGTAGCCGACGATCTCGGCGAGGATCGGCACGCCGCGAGCGCGGGCGTGATCCAGCTCCTCGAGGACGAGCACGCCGGACCCTTCGCCCGGCGCGAACCCGTCCCGGCCGCGATCGAACGGGCGCGAGGCGCCCTGAGGGTCGTCGTTCCGACGGGTCAGCGCCCGCATCGAATCGAAGCCGCCCATCAGCGGCTCGTAGACGCCCGCCTCGGATCCGCCGGCGACCATCGTGTCGGCGTCGTTGCGCCGGATCGTCTCCCACGCCTCGCCGATCGCGTGGCCGCCCGTCGCGCAGGCGGAGACCGTCGTGAAGTTCGGCCCGACCATGCCGTAGTTGATCGCGATCTGTCCGGCACCGACGTTCGGGATGCCCATCGGGATGAGGAACGGGCTGATCCGGTCCGGGCCGCGGAGGGCGTTCGTCGTGATCCCGTCGACCAGCGTGCCGACGCCGCCGAGGCCGGTCCCGAGGATGACCCCGGTTCGCTCCGCCTCCTCGCCCGCCAGCCGGGCCGGCAGGCCGGCCTGGTCCATCGCCTGGCGAGCGGCGACGAGGCCGAACTGGATGTAGCGATCCGTCCGCCGCATGTCCTTCTTGTCGAGGACGCCGGACGCGTCGAAGTCCTTGACCTCGCCGGCGACCTGGGCCTTGAGCCGCGACGGATCGAACGATTCGACCCGGGCGATCCCGGAGCGGCCCGCGACCATCGCGGCCCACGTGGTCGGGACGTCGTTGCCGAGGGCGGTGAGCATCCCCATCCCGGTCACGACGACCCGGCGCGGCGCCGCCGGCCACGCGCCGTTGCCGTTGGCCGTCATCGGACGAGCCGCCCGGTGCGGACGGTCGCGGCCCGGTAGACGTCGCCGGGCAGGCCCCGGGCCGAGATCGCGTTGGCCACCGTCATCGTGTCGAACTCGGCGCGGCGGATCTCGGCCCGGATCTCCGTTCCGTCGATCTCGACCAGCGCCCACGACGCGGTCGGGTCACCGTCGAAGACGAGCCCCGCGGAGCCGTCGTTCACGATCAGCTTCCAGCCGAGGTCGCGGATCTCGGGGACGTGGGTGTGGCCGCAGCAGATCAGCCGGGCGTCGGTCCGCGAGACGCGCTCGAGGACGACCGACGGGTCGAGCTGGGCATCGAACCCCTGCGTCTGCGAGCCCGGCGAGGCGTGGCAGGCGAGGACCATCGTGTCGTCGAGGACGAGACGGCGCTCGGACGGGAGGCGGCGCAGCCAGCTGACCCGCTCGTCGCCCAGCGCGTCGTTGGCCCACTCGGCCGCGGCGCGGAAGGTGTCCGGGACACCGTCGGTGGCCCAGGGGAACGCGGCCGCATAGTCGAAGTCGGCGACGGCGACGTCGGTGTTGCCCTGGACGATCGTCGCGCCGCTGGCCTCCATCTCCCGGAGGGCGTCGACGACCTCGCCCGGGTTCGGCCCCTGGAAGACGTGGTCGCCGGCGATGATCACGGCGTCCGGACGCTCCTTCTTCAGGGCGGCCCGGACCGCGGTCAGCGCCTCGAGGTTGCCGTGGACGTCGGAGAGAACCGCGAGCCTCGCGCTCATCGAAGGACGCCTTCGGGCGGGATGACGAAGCTCAACGTCGCTTCGCAAGCGACCTCGCCGTCGACCGACGCGACCGCCCGGCCCTTGCCGAACCGCGAGCCGAGCTTGTTCATCGTGACCTCGAGCCGGAGGATGTCGCCCGGGGCGACGATCCGCTTGAACCGGCAATCGTCGATCCCGGCGAACAGCCCGATCCGGGTCCCGAACCCCGGCTGCTTCGCGACGTAGACCGCCATCGTCTGGGCCAGCGCCTCGACCTGGAGGACGCCCGGCATGACCGGCAGGCCCGGGAAGTGCCCCTGGAAGAACCACTCGGTCGCCGAGACGCCCTTGATCCCGACGATCCGCTTGGCCTCGGCGTCGTACTCGACGATCCGGTCGACGAGGAGGAAGGGCCAGCGGTGCGGGATGAGCGCCTCGATCTCGCGCGTCGTGTGGACGACGCCCGGAGTCGCGGGCGGCCGGGCCTCGGCGGTTGCGGGCGGCGGGGTGGCGGTCTCGGTCACAGGGATCTCCGTGCGGTCGGGGTCAGTGTCGCCGTCGAGGAGCGCCGCATGCACGCCGGCATGTGCAGGCACTCAATGACATCGGTGCAGGGACTCATGGAGATCGGGGCAGCCGCAGACCGGGTCCGGGGGCCGCCGGTCACGATCGCGCGGCGGCGGCGAGGAACGCGGACGAGCCGACGCGATCGAGGAGGTTCGTCGTCATCCGCCCGTCCAGGAAGGCCTCGCTCGTGAGGATCGCCTGGTGGATCGGGATGTTCGTCACGAGCCCCTCGACGATCAGCTCGTCCAGGGCGACACGGCCGCGCTCGATGGCCGACTCGCGGTTCGGGCCCCAGACGACGAGCTTGCCGAGGAGCGAGTCATAGAAGGGCGGGACCTCGTAGCCGGCGAACAGGTGGGAATCCATCCGGACGCCGGGACCGCCCGGGGCGAGGTACCGCTCGACGACGCCGGCGGCCGGCCGGAACTCG
>DATBPR010000014.1:0-1609 GCA_036561285.1 Candidatus Limnocylindrales bacterium
GATCGCGGACGAGCCGGAGCCTGCGGATCCGGCCGCCGGCCCCGCGGCCGTCCCAATTGCGCCCGCGGCCACCGATTCCGCGACACCGCCCGCGGTGGCCACGACCTCGTTCGTCGCGGGGCTCGCCGGGCCGGACTACACGGTCCACCGCCTCGGGCCCGGGATCGTCGGCGCCGTCGGGGCGGGGGTGGCATCGGCCCTGCTGGGGATCGGCGGGGGCCTGGTGAAGGTGCCCGTGATGAACGTCGTGATGGGCGTTCCGCTGCGCGTCGCGACCGCGACGAGCAACCTGATGATCGGGATCACCGCATCGGCGGGCGCGATCATCTACCTGATCCGCGGCGGCCTCGACGCCTACGCCGCGGCGCCGACGGCGATCGGCGTCTTCATCGGCGCGAGCGTCGGCTCGCGTGTCGCCCACCGGATCCGCCTCCCGGTCCTCCGCGGGCTGTTCGTCGTGATCCTGCTCTACACTGCCTGGCAGATGCTGCAGCGAGCCATCGGGTGACCCGGGCCGTCACCGGCGACCCGTCCGACGGATCCGGCGTCCGCCTCGAGCGGTCCATCGCGCGTCTCCTCACCGTCGGTACCTACCTGTCGATCGCCCTGCTCGCGGCCGGGTTCGCGCTCATGCTCGCCCAGGGCGTAAGCCCGCTCGAGACCCCGCCCGCGTTCGACCTGCGGTCCATCCCGGCGCACATCGCGGCGCTCGACCCGCTCGGCTTCCTGTGGCTCGGACTGATCGTCGTCGTTGCGACACCGTCCGCCCGGGTCGCGGCGGCCCTCATCGGCTACGCCCGCGCCGGCGATCGGCGGATGGCCCTCGTCGCGGTCGCCGTGCTCGTCGTCATCGGCCTCAGCGTCGCGCTCGCCTCGACCATCGAGGGCTGACGTGGACGTCCTGATCCTCGCCATCGCCTTCGTCGTCATCCTGGCCGGCGCCGAGCTGTTCACCAACGGGATCGAGTGGTTCGGCCGGAAGCTCGAGCTCGCCGAGGGCGCGGTCGGGTCGGTGCTCGCGGCGGTCGGGACCGCACTGCCGGAGACGATGATCCCGATCATCGCGATCATCGCGGGAGCCGGCTCGGAGGCGTCTCACGGCGTCGGCGTTGGAGCGATCCTCGGCGCGCCGTTCATGCTCTCGACCCTCGCGATGTTCGTGACGGGCGTCGCCGTCCTGTGGTCTGGCCGGAAGCGGCCGCGGGGCGACGACATGCCGGTCGACACGAAGGTCCTGGCCCACGACATGCGCTTCTTCGCGGTCGCCTACCTGATTGCGATCGGGGCGGCGCTCCTGCCGCTCGATCCCGTGTGGCCGAAGTGGGTGGTCGCGGCCGTACTCGTCGGCATCTACGGCTGGTACGTGAGGGGTCACTTCGCGGACGACCCGTCCGTCGACCTCGAGGATCTTGCCCCGCTCCGCTTCAACCGCCTCGATCCCGCGACCCCGAACGGCGAGGGGGTGGTGCCGCGCCTCCGGGTGGTGAACCTCCAGGTCCTCACGGCGCTTGCTCTGATCGTCGTCGGGGCGTTCTTCTTCGTCGACGCGGTGGAGCACCTGTCGGCGTCGCTCGGGGTCGACCCGCTGATCCTCGCCCTGGTCATCGCG
>DATBPR010000015.1:0-3600 GCA_036561285.1 Candidatus Limnocylindrales bacterium
TATGTACCACCCTGTGTCATCGGTCGCAACCGAATGGGGTCACGCCCGGGCGGCTGGGGCCCGCCCGGGCGCGACGATCGAGGGATTCACCCAGCGTTCGGACTCGGCAGCTACGCCGTCGCCTTCACCGGTAGCCAGCCCGCTTCGGGCTCGCCGAACTTCGAGACCAGGTAGTCGCGGGACGCCTCGACGCCCTTGCGCGGTGCGTCGAGCGACGCGGCGAGCCGGAAGTCGCGCTTCAGGATCTCGCCGTCGACGAGGACGGTCTTCACGTTCGAGACGTCGGCCGCGCAGACGACCGCGCCAACCGGGTCGATGACCGGGGCGACGTTCACCGCCGACCCGTCGATGATCACGATGTCGGCCTTCTTGCCCGGCGTGAGCGAGCCCGTCCGGTCCGCCAGCCCGGCGACCTGGGCGCCGCCGATCGTCGCCCACTCGAGCACCTGGCGCGAGGTGATCAGGTCCGGCGACGGGACGTTCCCGTCGAGATCGGCCTGCCACGCCTCGAGATGCTTCCGGCCGCGCTCCGAGCCGAGGATCGACCGCATCTGGGTGAACTGGTCGGCCGGCGCGGTCGTGGCGACGTCGGACGAGAGGCCGATCGGCAGGCCGTACTGGGTCGCCGTCCAGCCGGGCGCCCAGCCGTGACCCATCTGGATCTCGATCTGCGGCGCGAACGAGACGTTGCCGCCCGAGTCGCGGGCCAGCACCCACTCCTCGTCGGTGAAGTGCGACGCATGGACGTAGGTCGTGTTCGGGTAGAGGAGGTCCATGTCGCGGAGCTTGACGATCTGGAGCTTCGTCGCCGCGAACCGATCCATCGCCACGTGGACCGTGATGTTGAGCGCGAGCTCCTTCGCCAGCTCCCAGTCATGGCGGACGACGTCGGGCTGGCAGAAGCCGGGGCCACGGGTGGCGAGGCCCATCGTGACCCGACCGTCGTCGGAGTTGAAGTACTGCTTCCGGATCCGGCGGGCGTCGTCGCCGTCGCAGGTCAGGACGCTACCCGTCCAGTCCGGCCCGAACCACCAGTCCTGGAGGGAGGTGTTCCCGAAGCCGTAGGCGAACACCGACCGGATGCGGGCCTCCTTGAGGCCCTCGACCGCCGCGTCGGCGTGGGCCGGCGTGTTCATGATGTGCGACCAGTCCACGAGCGTCGTGATGCCCGCGTTGATGCACTCGAGGGCGCCCCAGTGGTTGGCCGCGAGCACGTCGTCCGGCCGGTAGTGCGGGCCGAACTTGTCGAGGATGGAGCCGAAGTAGGTGACCAGCGCGTAGTCCGGCGCGCAGGTCCGGATCGACGTCTCCCAGGTGTGACGGTGGGTGTCGATGAAGCCCGGGATCACGATGTCGCCGGTGGCATCGATCACCTGGGCGCCGTCCGCGGAGATCCCCGGGCGGACGTCGACGATGCGGTCTCCCTCGACGAGGATGTCCGCGTCGGGCAGCTCCCCGATCGCGGGGTCCTGGCTGAGGACGATCGCGTGCTTGATGAGGATCCGGTCGGCCATGGTTGCTCTCCAATCGCGATGGCTGGCGTGCTGGATGCCTGTGGTCCGAGTTCGATCCGGGACGGCCCTCCCCCTGGTCAGGCCACGGTGGCCCGGGCACGCCGGGATCGGAGCTCGTCGGCGACGGCTGCGAAGTCCCGGCCGGCCCGACCGTCGGTCGAGGCCGCCCGGATGAGCTCGAGGTTGACTGCGGTCTGCGGGAGCGGCTGGCCGAGCGCCGCGGCGGTCTCCGTGATGAGCCGCAGATCCTTTTCGGTGAGGGCAAGCGTGAACGCCACGGGTGCCGTCTCCGGCTCGACGAACTGGGCTCGCTTGTAGCCGACGTAGGGCGCCCCGGCGGCGCCCGCGGCGATGACGTCGTAGGCGAGCGCCCGGTCCACGCCGGCCGCCTCCGCGAGGACCAGGCCCTCGGCAAGCGCCTGGTTGAGCCCGAAGATCACGACGTTGACCGCCAGCTTCATCGCGGCGCCGGACCCGAGCGGGCCGATGTGGACGATGGTCTTCGCGACGGACTCGAGGGCCGGCCTGGCTCGCTCGAGGGCTTGCGCCGTCCCGCCGACCATCAGGGTCAGCTGACCGGACTCGGCCAGCGTCACGCTTCCCGACACCGGCGAATCGAGGAGCAGGACGTCCCCGGCGCCGGCGCGGTCGGCGAACGCCTCGAGGACCCCGGGCGAAACGGTGCTCATGTCGACGAACACCGCACCGGCGTGGCCGCCCGCCAGGAGTCCGTCCGGGCCGCCGTAGACCTGCGCCACGGCCGCGTCGTCGGCGAGCATCGTGATCGTGACGTCGGCAGCGGTGGCGGCCTCCGCGGGCGTGTCGGCGATCCGGGCGTGGATCTCGCCGGCGAGGGCCTCGCAGCTCGACCGGGTCCGGTTCTGGACGACGACGTCGTGACCGGCACGGGCCAGCGCACGCGCCATCGCGCTGCCCATCCGCCCCGTGCCGACGATCGCGACGGTCGTCATCGCCGGCCTACCTCGCCGCCTCGAGCCGGCGTTGGACGGTCTCGACGATCCGGTCCACGGTCGGGATCGCGGCGTCCTCGAGGACCGGCGCCGACGGCAGCGGGATGTGCGGCGTGGTGATCCGGACGAGCGGCGCGTCCAGGGAGTAGAAGCCCTCGTCCGCGACGATCGAGACGATCTCGGCGCCCCAGCCCAGGGCTCGCGGGTTCTCCTCGACGGTGAAGAGCCGGCTCGTCTTCGCGACGGACCGCAGGACGGCCTGGGCGTCGAGCGGGATCAGGCAGCGGAGGTCGACCACCTCCGCCGAGATTCCGTGCTCGGCCTGGAGCCGCTCGGCCGCCTCGGCGGCTCGCGGGACCATTGACGCGATCGCGACGATCGTGCAGTCCGTCCCCGGGCGGATCACCGCTGCCTCCCCGAGCGGCACGAGGTGCTCGCCGTCCGGGACGTCGCCCTTGGTCGCCAGGAGGGCCTTCGAGGCGCAGAAGATCACCGGGTCCGGGTCGCGGATCGCGGCCGCCATCAGGCCCATCGTGTCCGCGGGCGTTGAGGGCGCCACGACCTTGAGCCCGGGGATCGACATCGCCCAGTTCTCGATGGCCTGGCTGTGCTGGGCGCCGAACCGCAGGCCGGCCCCGTTCGCCGTGTGCAGCACGAGCGGCAGCGAGACCTGGCCGTCGGTCATGTAGCGGGTCTTCGCGATCTGGTTGGCGACCATGTCCCAGGTCACCGCGAAGAAGTCACTGAACATCAGCTCCGCGATCGGCCGGAGGCCGGTCATCGCGGCGCCCATCGCCGCCCCGACGATCGCCTGCTCGCTGATCGGCGTATCGCGGACGCGCTCGGGCCCGAACCGGTCGATCAGGCCCTCGGTCAGCTTGAACACGCCGCCGGCCGCGCCGACGTCCTCGCCGATCAGGACGACCGTCTCGTCTCGCTCCATCTCCTGGGCGATCCCGGCGGCGAACGCTGCGCGATACGTCAGTTCCGCCACGACGAGCCCCCGTCCGCCCAGACCTGGGTCTCGATCGTGACCGGATCGGGCTCCGGCCCGTCGCGGGCCTCCTGCTCCGCCGCCGCGACCTTCGCCGCCACCGCCTCCTCGACCGCGTCGA
>DATBPR010000016.1:0-2153 GCA_036561285.1 Candidatus Limnocylindrales bacterium
ATCGGCCTCTCGGAGCTCGTCGCGGGGTTCCTCGGCGGACCCTCGCTGCTTGCCTCGATTGGCGAGTTCGTCATCGCCCATCAGCCGCCCGGCGCCAAGGACTTCGTCGTCGGCCTGTTCGGGACCAATGACAAGCTCGCCCTCGAGGTCCTGATCCTGACCATCGCGGCGCTGATCGGCGCACTCCTCGGGATCGTCGCGGACCGCTTGTCGTTCACCGCGGCCGCGGCCGGCTTCGGGGCCTTCGCCCTGGCGGGGTTCGCCGCCTCGCTCGCTTCCCCGGCCGCGACCCCGACCACGTCGATGATCGTCGCGCTGGTGGGAGGGGTCGTCGGCGTCCAGACCCTTTCGTATCTGCTCCACGCCGGGCGGGTCGACGCGCGGAACGGCTCGGCCGGCGCGCGAGCGCGGAGAGCCAGCGCCCGGGCCGCCGGCAGGACGGCCTCGATGCCGAGCTGGTCGCGGCGGGCCTTCCTCGTCCGGGCGGGGGCGATCGCCCTCGCGTCGGGCTTCGCGGGGATCGTGGGCCGGCGGCTCCTCACCGGCGGCCTGACGTCGAGCGTGCCGACGACCGCCGAAGGCAAGCCGGTCACGCTGTCCGCGCCCGTCGAGACCGCGACGCTCCCCGCCGGTGCCGAGATCTCCCAGCCCGGGATCACCCCGCTCGTCGTCCCGAACGACCAGTTCTACCGGATCGACACCGCGCTGATCCCGCCCAGCGTCGACGCCTCGACGTGGAGCCTCCGGATCCACGGGATGGTCGACCACGAGGTGACGCTGAAGTACGCCGACCTGGCCGAGCTCCCGATGATCGAGCAGTACGTCACGATCGCCTGCGTCAGCAACGAGGTCGGCGGCAACCTCGTCGGCAACACGAAGTGGACAGGCGTGAGGTTGCGCGACGTTCTCGCGATGGCCGGCGTCCAGACCGCGGCGACCCAGCTGGTCGGACGATCGGTCGACGGCTGGACGGCCGGCATGCCGACCGCGTGGGTGATGGACCCGGCCCGCGAGCCGATGATCGCCTTGAAGATGGACGACCAGCTCCTGCCGCGCATCCACGGCTACCCGGCGCGGCTCATCGTCCCGGGCCTGTACGGCTACGTCTCGGCGACGAAGTGGCTGGCCGAGCTCGAGCTGACGACCCTCGAGGCCTTCGACGCGTACTGGGTCCCGCTCGGCTGGTCGAAGGAGGGCCCGATCCTCACCCAGTCCCGGATCGACACGCCGCAGAACGGCCAGGGCGTCGCGGCCGGCCGGGTGCCGATCGCCGGCGTCGCCTGGGCGCCGGACCGCGGGATCACGAAGGTCGAGGTGTCGGTCGACCGAGGCGCCTGGCTGCCGGCGACGCTGTCCACGCCGATCTCGAAGGCGACCTGGGTCCAGTGGCTCATCGCCTGGGACGCGGCCGCCGCCGGGCCGGGAGCGCACACGATCGAGGTCCGGGCAACCGATGGAACCGGCACGGTCCAGACCGCCGACCGGACCCCGCCACCGCCGGACGGCGCCCGCGGTCACCACGCGATCCAGGTCACCGTTTCGGGTTGACGGGACCCCCGCGGCCGTCCGGCCGTCCGGCCGTCCTGGCGGTGCCAAACCGACCGAGCCGGTACAGTCCTCCAGATGACTCGACGCCTCTTCGTCTTCGATCCACCCGACCGCTTCGTCGCCGGCACGATCGGCGTACCAGGCAACCGGACGTTCTTCCTCCAGGCCCGCCGGGCCGGCACGGTCGTCTCGGTCGTCCTCGAGAAGGTCCAGGTCGCGGTGCTCGCGGAGCGCCTCGGCGTCCTGCTCGACGAGCTCGAGACCCGCGGCATCAGCCCGTCGACCAGCGACGTGCCGGAGGACCCGGCGCCGCTCGACGAGCCGATCAATGACGCATTCCGCGCGACCACGCTGACGCTCGGCTGGGACGGTGACGCGGAGCGGATCCTCGTCGAGGCGCGGGCCGATGGCGACGACGACGAGGAGGAGCTCGACGCCGACGAGGGCGAAAGCGACGAGGAGGAAGAAGAGGAAGGCGAGACGATCGATCTCTCGTCCATCGAGGGCCTGGCCGGGTCGCCCGCGGGCGAGCTGCTCGCCGCCTTCGAGGGAGTCGACGAGGACGACGAGGACGGCCCCGACACGCTCCGGGTCCGTCTCAGCCC
>DATBPR010000017.1:0-4143 GCA_036561285.1 Candidatus Limnocylindrales bacterium
GCCGAGCCAGTGAAGCGTGGCCGCGGCCGGCCGCCGAAGAACCCGCCGCCGACCGTCGCCGTGGGCGCCGGCCAGGTCGTCAACCCGTGGCCCGGGCTGTGGCGATCCGTCGGGTTCACCGCCGACGGCACCGGCCTCGTCGCGATCGGCGAGAGCCAGGATCGTCCCCAGGATGTCTGGGTCCTGCCCGTGCCCGGCGTCGCGCCGGCCGGGAGCCGTCCGCGCCAGGTCACGAGCTCGATGCCGGCGGTCCTCGCGGCCGCGTTCGCGCCGGAGCGGACGATCCAGGGCGAGCGGTTCTCGTTCAAGGCCCGCGACGGGCTGAAGATCGAAGGGACGCTCTGGCGCCCGACCTCCGCGACGGGCAAGCGCGGGACTGCCCGCGTCCCGGCCGTCCTCTACCCGCACGGCGGCCCGACCTGGCAGGCCTATCGCGCCTGGGTCCCGTTCAAGCAGCTGCTCGCGCGCGAGGGCTTCGCCTTCCTCGACGTCGACTTCCGCGGCTCGACCGGCTATGGCAAGGCGTTCCGCGATGCGAACACCGGGGAGTGGGGCAACGCCGACAGCCATGACATGGTCGACGCGGCCCGCTGGGTCGCCGGGCAGCCGTGGTCGAACGGCCGGCTCGCGATCTACGGCGGCTCGTACGGCGGGTACCTGGTCCTGACGTCGCTCGTCGACGAGCCCGGGCTCTGGTCGGCCGGCGTCGACCTCTACGGCGACTCGGAGATCGCCGAGTCGTACCGCCACGGCGACCGGCCGGGCCGGCTCGACCTCGCCCGGATGATGGGCTCGCCGGACGATCCCGCGAAGGCCGAGGCCTATCGCCGGGGCTCGCCGCTGTACCGCGCGGAGCGGATCGAGGCGCCGCTGCTGATCCTCCACGGCCGGAAGGACCGCCGGGTCGTGCCCCTGATGTCGGAGAAGATGGTCGAGGCGCTCGAGATCGAGGGGAAGTACCACGAGGTCCACTGGTACGACGACGAGGGCCACGGCTGGGACAGGCCGGAGAACAAGCGCGACGCGTTCAACCGGATCCGGGCGTTCCTCCGTCGCCACCTGATGGACGACCTCGAGGCGCTTCCCGACGACGGCGACGGGCCCGCGAAGGGCGGGGGTCGCTCCGCCTAGGTCGACGTTCCGGAGAGGTGTCCGGGCCGCCGGCGCCGGCGGCGGACATGCTCGTCGCCGTCATCGCCCTCGTCGACCGGCTCGTCCGGGCGGTCCGGGTCGACCTCGGCGTCGCTCGTCTCGTCCTCGTGGGTGTGGCGCGGAATCACGCTGATCTGGCCGTTCGTCTCGAGGAAGACGAAACGCGCCTCCTCGGCGGTCAGCAGCCCGCTCTGACGGAGCGCCACGCCGAGCTCGCGCAGCGAGATCCCCTCGTGCCGGAGGTGGTCCTCGAGGATCCGGCCGTCTTCGACGAGGAGGGCGGGCTCGCCCTCGAGGGTGTCATGGAGGATCTTCGACCGATTGGTCAGGGCGTGGAGGCCCCGGTCGAGAGCGAGGATCACGAACGCCGCCACGAGGCCGGCGGCGAGGGTCGTGTTCTGGCCGACCATCGCATTCTGGACCGCGTTCGCGATCACGAGCAGAACGACGAGATCGAGCGTGGAGAGCTGGCCCGCCTCCCGCTTGCCGAAGATCCGGAAGCCGAGGACGAGGCAGAGGTAGACGATCGCCGTCCGGAGCACGACGGAGACGAGATCGGATCCGAAGTCGGGGATCTCCATCAGCGGCGATGCTAGTCCACCGACGCAGCGGCTACCATCTCGCCGTGCCGGCCACCACCGCCCTCCGCGCGGCTCCGGAACGGGCCCTGCGCACGTTCCTCCTGTGGCTGTCGCGCCGGCGCTCTCTCGGCCGGCTCGCAACGAGGTTGCCGGTCACCCGGGCGATGGTCGCGCGGTTCGTCGCCGGCGAGACGCTCGACGAGGCCCTGGTGGCGCTGGAGAGGCTCCGTGAGGCGGGCCTCCGCACGACGGTGGACGTGCTCGGCGAGGACGTCGCCTCGGCCACGGACGCCGCCTCGGCCGCCGATGAATACCTCGCGGTGCTCGACGCCCTCGCGGCCCGCGGCCTCGATCGCAACGTCAGCGTCAAGCTGAGCCAGATGGGCCTGGGCGTCGACCCGGCGGCCTGCCGTGCGAACGTCGAGCGGATCCTGGGACGCGCCGCGGACCACGGGGCGTTCGTCCGGATCGACATGAGGACCACGCGACGACCGACGCCACGCTCGCTCTGTGGCGCGAGCTCCGGCCGGTCAATGCCGGCCGGGGCGACTCCGGGGTCGTCATCCAGGCGGCTCTGCGGCGGAGCCCCGCCGATGTCGACGGGCTGATCGCCGATGGCGCCCGGATCCGGTTATGCAAGGGCGCCTACGTCGAACCCGCCTCCGTGGCCTACCCGGACAAGGCGTCGGTCGACGAGGCCTACGCCACGCTGATGGAGCGGCTCCTGACGGACGGGACCTTCCCCGGCCTCGCGACCCACGACGAGCGGCTGATCGCGCGGGCGGTCGCGTTCGTCCGCGACCACGGGATCCCGCCCGACCGCTTCGAGTTCCAGATGCTGTTCGGGGTCCGGCGCGACCTGCAGGAGCGGCTCGTGAAGGCGGGCTTCGGGGTGCGGGTCTACGTCCCGTTCGGCACGCAGTGGTACCCGTATTTCATGCGCCGCCTCGCCGAGCGTCCGGCGAACGTCGCGTTCGTCCTGCGGAGCGTCCTGCGCGAGGGCCGGTCGAAGCCGGCCTGATCAGGTCAGCGGCAGGCCGGGCGCGACGCTGCCCGTGCCACCGGCAGATCCGGCCCGCGCCCGGTCGCCGGCGAAATCGATCGGCGCGGTCCACTGGATGGACCAAGCGACCGGCGACGAAGCCGCTGGCTGTTCGGAAACCCCGCTGGGCGGTCAGTCGGGCCATGGAATGCACCAATCGTCGCCTGGAGGACGCTCGCGAGGCCTTCCGGCCGTCACTTGGTTCATTGGGCGGACCAGGTGCCGGGACTTCGGGTCCCCGGTCAACGGGCCGGGAATCGAAGAGCCGCCCGTGGAGGACGGGCGGCTCGTCGGTTGCGCCGAGGCGCGGTGGCGGTCGGAGGCCCGCCGAATGAGTCCGAAGTCGCGGGACGGTGTGGGTTCAGCGCCAGCGCTGACCGGCTTCGAGCACGAGTGCCGAGCTGGCAAGCGCGGACAGGACCATAACGATCCTGAACCCCAGCGACTTGAACGTTTTCATTGACCGCTCCTCCTTGCACCCCGAACGGGTTGCGCGCGGAAGCGGAACGTACGGTCTCTCGGGGTGGTGCGGGAATAGCCCATCGGTACCGGGACCCCCCGCCGTAGGTCCCGGTTCGAGACGTATCGGGGCGTCCCGGCACCATGCGCGGCGACGACCCGTGGCGGTCTTCAGGCTCCGCGGCGCGCGAGGATCTCCCGGAGCTGGACGACGTGCTCCTCGAGGTGGGTCACGAGGAACCGGTCGATCGAGGCCCCGATCGTCAGCTCGCCCCGGAGTGGGTGCAGCCCGACCCGCTCGAGGTCCGCCTCCGACATCCCGGCCGCGAACCCGCCGGCGGTCACGAGCCCGGCGTCGATCGCGTCGAGGAGCCAGCCCGCGGTCTGCCGGCGGTCCGCCTCGATGCGCCCCAGCCGGTCCGGGTCCGTCGCGATCCGGCCGAACGGCACGGGTTCGGCGGGATCGCCGGCGAGGACGCCCTCGAGCTGGGCCGTCCAGTAGGGGAGCATCTCGTTCACGTGGGCGAGGACCTCACGCGGGCCCCAGTCGGCCTCGGGCTCCGTGCCGTACGCGGCGCTGAGCGGCCACGGCTCGCCCTGGACGAGCGGTCCGCGCAGGTCGAGCAGGTCCGCGCCGGCATCCCGGAGCCGCGTCGCGAGATCGGTCACGCGCCCAGTCTGGCACGCGGCGGCGTAGCATGGATGGCCAGACCATCCCGGCCGCGTGCCGGGTCGCCGTTCCGTGGCAGGATCGCCGCCGAGACCGGCCGCATCGCCGCCGCGGAGCCGCACGGAGAGCCACGGATGACCGACACGCTCGCCCGGGGAGCGGCCAACCAGGCCGGCGCCCACGTCAACAAGAACGCCTACGAAGAGGCGCAGGACTTCCTGCCGCTGAAGGGCATCGAC
>DATBPR010000018.1:0-9120 GCA_036561285.1 Candidatus Limnocylindrales bacterium
CGGCCAGCTGCCGGTCGAGCGGCTTCCCGCACGGGTCTACGCCGTCGTCGGCGACCCCGAGGTCGCGATGCTGATCGGCCGGCTTCCGCCGACGCTCGAGGACATCCACGCCCTGATCCTCAACGAGCGCGAGGTCGTGACGCTCACCGGTCGCCCCGACGTCTGGTCCGCGGCGGGTCATCTGGCCGGCCTCGGCACGACCATCGTCGTCACGCGCGGGCCGAAGGGGGCGATCGCGATCGAACAGGACGGGCACGTCGTGGAGGTCGCCGCTCGGGCCGCCACGGTCGCCGACCCGACCGGGGCCGGCGACCTGTTCGCGGCGGCCTACGTCTGGGCGGACCTCGCCGGCCACGACATCGATGAGCGACTCCGCCTGGCCACGAGCTACGCGTCGTTGTCGCTGGAGCGGGCGACCGATCGCCAGAAGGGCATCACGCTCCGCGAGTTCCGGGCCCTGGCAACCGGTTGACGCGGGCCCTCAGGAACCGTCCACGGCGGCCAGGACGACCCGACCCCGCAGGGTGGTGCCGGACGTGATCGGGAGCCCGGACCCGAGATACGCCGACCAGATCGGATGGTTGCCGTCGAGCGTGCGAACGCCGCCGTACCAGTCCAGGACGTGCAGGACCGGCAACTCGTCGACCAGCTCGGCCCGGACGTGCTGGGTTCCGTCGGACACGACGGTGAGCGACCGCTCGCCGTCGGTCGCGGCGGCGACGAGGATCCGCCGCTTCGCGCTCCGATAGTCGTTGCTGCCCGCCGCGGTGGCGTCCTGCTCCCACGTCTCGGCCGGGTGGAGCGTCGTGTTGGAGCCCGGCGCCCCGGCCGCCCGGCCCGATGTTCGTCCGACATGGTGGGCTGGGTAGAGGCTCCACTCGCCGAGGCGTCGCCACGACAGGTCGGTGAGCTCGCGCGGCGGACGGATGGTCAGCCCGACCTCCTTGGCATGGAACGACCGCGACCCCGTATACGTGGCCTCGTACTCGAACGCGACCGTTCGCCCCTCGATCCGGGCGGTGATCGAGCCCTCCCAGTCCCGACCGATGAGCCGTGCCCGGACCTCGCTCGTCCCGACGACGGTCGCCAGGCCGACGTCCGTCCGAGGGCACGGGACGGGGACGTGCGGCATGTCCACGTCGAGCAGGTGGAGCTCCGGCCAGCCCCGCAGCCAGCGCCGCCCGTCGCCGGAGACGATCGGCAGGCCCGGCTGCGAGAGGTCGAGACGCAGGTCCTCGGCTCGCTCGAGGACGACCGCCCGCGGGGGTCGCGTCTTCCCCGGCCACTCCCACTCCCATCCAGCGACGAGCCAGCCCTCCGGATGCCGGATCTCCAGCCGGATGGTCTCCGATCCGGCCGCGGGACGAAGCGTGAGGCGCGCCGTCTCGCCGGGGCCTGCGGACATCCCGTCCGGGTCGCCATCGAGCGTCCCGCCCGTCACGGACACCTCGAGCCCGGCGAACGAGCGGTGCGAGAACCGGTTGACCAGGGCCACGTCGAGCCGATGGCCCGCCTCGGCGAAGTCGGCTGCGGAGACACCGATTGGCGAGTACATCTCGTGGACGTGCCAGAGCTCCGGCCGCGGCCGGTTCCAGGCATCGAAGAGGCCCCAGTCGCCATCGCCCCGCCGGAACACCCCGGGCTCGACGGGATAGTGGTCGCGCGTCCGGACGTAGTCGGAGGCCGGGAGATGAGCCCACGGTCCCTCGCCGACGGTCAGGTCGAGCGGGATCGCGAACACCTCCCCGAACCCGCCCCAGATCAGCCCTCCGATCACCCCTCGATCCTGCAGGGCCGCGGCCATGAACGGCTGATAGCCGGCACCCCAGTAGTCGCGGATCCCCGGGTCGATCGCGAGGCCATAACCCTCCCCGGGGCCGCGGAGGCACGGCGCGAAGACCGGTGCATATTCGTCGAGGACCACGGGCTGGTCGTACGACCCGAGCCAGGCGAGGTCCTCCTGCCAGGTCCGGTCCCAGCCCGGGTAGTGGTAGCTGCGGATCTCGGGTCGGTCGGCCTCGGCCTTGCGGACGAGCACGTTCTCCTCGCCGAGCTCGTTGAGGTCGAAGGAGAAGGTCGTCGGGCGGCCCGGGTCCATCGACCGGACCAGCGCCAGCTGCGCGTCGAAGCCGCTGCCCCAGCGACTCTCATTGCCGAGGTCCCAGACGATCACCGATGGATGGCCCTGGTCGCGGGCGACCGTCTCAGCCGTGACCTCGAGGAGATTCGGGACCAGCTGGGCGGCCTCGTTCGTGCGGGTCCAGTGATGGTCGTCGAACCCACCCGAGAAGCAGATCGGCGGCTGCTCGAACACGAACATCCCGACCTCGTCGCAGATGTCGAGGAGATGCGGGCTCGGCGGGTAGTGCGATGTCCGGATGACGTTGACGTTGGCGCGGCGCAGGTTCACGACATCGGCCCGCATGTCCTCGGCGGACAGCGCCCGGCCCTTGAGGATCCGGGAGTCGTGCCGGTTCACGCCGCGAATCCGGATCGGTGCACCGTTGACTAGCATCTGGTTGTCCCGGGTCTCCACCCGTCGGAACCCGATCCGGCGGTGATACGCCTGGGCGGCCCCGCCGGCCGCGGCGACGACCTCGAGGTCGTACAGGTACGGCTCTTCCGCGGTCCAGGGGCGGACGGCCAGCGGCCCCGACGCGAATGTCTCGCGCGCGCTGCCGGCGCCCTCGATCGACCCTCGCCGGCTCGACTGATGGAGGACCTCGTCGGCGTCGCCCCTGACCGTGACCTCGAGGTCAAATGTTTGAGCGTCCGGGTCGAGGTTGATCACGTCCACCGCGAGGTTGAGCGATCCGGAGGCCAGACTCGGATCCCAGTCCGGCTCCACGTGGAGCTGACCCAGGTGGAGCACCGGCGTCGAGAAGAGGAACACGTCGCGCCAGATCCCGAGCAGTGACATGTGGGCATACCAGCTCATGTCGTCGAGGACGGCATGCGGCGTGTACTCGGTCAGGGTGATCGCCAGCTCGTTCACCCCGGGTCGGAGGAACGGCGTGAGCTCCAGGTCGAAGGACGTTGCGCCGCTGCCGTGGGCTCCCGCGTCGGAGCCGTTGACGTGGACCTCCGCTCGGCCGTAGGCGCCGTCGCAGCGGAGGAAGACGGCCCGCCCGTTCCAGGACTCGGGCACCTCGAACGTCCGATGGAACGTCGCGACCCCGTCGTCGGGCACCAGCCCGTCGTAGATCACATGGCCGGGAACCCGGGTCGGCTGACGGCCGGTCGCGGCGTCGTGGCCGCGAAAGAGGCCGCCGGCGAACCCCCACTCCCCGTTGAGGTCGAGGCGATCGGCTGACGGCGGAACCTCACGCAGGCCGCGTGCCAGCCGGCGCGTGTCCACGGTGATCTCCGTCGCGACCGGGCCCCTGCCCGTGGCGATCGTCACCATGCCATGCCGGCCGCGTGGCAGGCCCTCGCCCAACGGGACCCGGAACAGCCCGGCGTCGTCCGTCGTGACCGTGAATGCCCCCGCGTCGCCCGAGATGCGCACCTCGACTTCGCCATGGCCCGAGCCATCGGGAGCGCCGAGCGTGCCGATCAATCCACCGTCCGAATCGCCCACGACCGTGATCGCAGCCCGGGCCGGCTCGGAGGCGTACAGCCGGAGCTCCGACATCACGACGTCGGGACCGACGATCCGTTCGACGGCGACCTCCAGGGTCCCGTCCGCGTACGCCGCGCTCGGCACCGGGACGCGCACGACCGTGGCGGTGGCCGGCGCGAGCTCGATCGGCGGATGGAGCTCCAATTCTCGTGAGGTCATCGCCTGGACGCGACGAACGCCACGCTCGCAGAGATAGGTCGCCTCGAGCTCGTATCCCGCCTCGGGTCGGAGGTCGGGGAACGCCGCCTCGATCACCTCCGGAGCCCAGCCGGTGAAGCGGAGGCTGTCGTTCGACAGCGTGGCGACGTCGACCTCCGACGTCTCGATCCGGCGCTTCGTCCTCGTCCGAAGATGGGGCGCCTGGAGCTCGAGACCGCACTGCTCGAGGGCAATCAGATACGGAGCGTCGGGCATCGTCTCCCTCAATCCAGGGCCGGCGCCGCGGTGCGCGCGACGGCCGGGCGCGTGGTCAACCAGCGGCGGATCCCGGGCGCGGCGAGGATGCGATCGATGGCCCGGCGCTCGTCCGCGTCACACGGTGGCATCGGCAGGCTCGGCTCGCCGACGTCCCAGCCACACGCCTGGAGCGTGGCCTTGAGGCCGGCCAGCCAGTCTCCCTGGTCGAAGACGGCCGCCAGCTCCCCCACGGTGGCCTGCAGGGCGAGCGTCTCGGCTCGCGAGCCATCCGCGCGGACGGAGTCGGCGACGCCCCGAAGCAGGCGCGGGGCGAAGTTGGCCATCCCCGAGATCAGGCCGTCCGCGCCCGACCAGAGCGAGATCGCCGCGAGACGCTCGCGCCCCTGCAGCACGCTGAAGTCGTCGGAGCGAAGCGCGAGGAACTGCTCGAACGCGAACCAGTCGCCGGCAGAGTCCTTGATCCCGACGATCCGGGGATGGCGGGCCAGCTCCCGGACGACCGACGGGGCCAGCGGGAGGTGGGTGTTCTGCGGGATGTTGTAGAGGACGACCGGTGCCGCCGCGCGCTCGGCGATCGTCGCGAAGTACTCGACGATCCGCGCCTCCGAGGCGACCTGGTAGTAGAGCGGCGCGGCGACGACGACGTAGTCCGCCCCGGAGCCGGCGAGCCGGTCCGCCCGGGCCAGTGTCCGGCTCAGGCCCGTGTCTCCGACGCCGACGTAGACGGGGATCCGCCCGCCCACCTGTTCGACCGCGATCCGCGCGACGCCGACGGCGACGTCGTCCGGGAGCCAGGTCAGCTCCCCGGAAGACCCGAGCACGAACAGGCCGTCCAGATCCGGCACGAGCGCTTCGATCAGCGCGCGAAGGACCGTCTCCTCCAGGCGGCCATCGGACGTCAGGGGTGTGACCAGCGGACAGATGATCCCCGCCGGTCGCGGCGCGGCAACACCGCTCATGACAGTCCCGGCTTCAGGATGCGCTTGGTGGACGATTCCTCGGCCTGCAGCAGCTCGGGACCCTGCTCCAGGGGCGCCTCGGTGATCGGGCGACGCGTCCGGGCAAGGTCGCCCGCGGTGATCGCCTCGGCTGCCCGCACGAAGTCCTCGAAACAGTGGCTCACCGATCCCTGGAACGCGACCTCGCGGACGGTCAGGTCCAGGAGGTCGACGGGGGTCGGACCCGGGTGACCGCCGAGGACGACGATCGTCGCGCCGCGACGCGCCGCGGCCGCGGCGGCCGCGACGGCCGACGCCGCTCCGGCAGTCTCGAAGACGATCTCGGCGTCGATGGCGGTCGCGCGATCCGGTGGCAGGACATCGGAGGCTCCGGCCTCGCGCGCGAGCCTCCGCGCCTGCTCGGATCGACTGACGGCCACGACCTCGCTCGCGCCCGCGAGGATCGACGCCTCGACGACGCACAGACCGAGCGAGCCGATCCCCACGACAGCGACCCGCCGGCCGGTGACCGGGCCCTGGTGGAGCGCGTGCAGCGCCACGGCGAACGGCTCGACGAGCACCGCGCGCTCGTCCTCGACCTCCCGGCCCATGGGGACGCATCGGCTGCCCTCGACGAGCAGGTAATCCGCCATGCCCCCGTCGGCGGTCATGCCGAGGGCCACCATCCGCGGGCAGCGGTTGGCGTGTCCCGTGAGGCATTCGCGACATTGCCCGCACGGCTGCGACGGCCAGGGCGCGACCCGCATCCCCGGGGCGAGCGCGGACGCATCCCCGGCCGCGGAGACGACGCCGACCATCTCGTGTCCGAGGGTCATCGGCGCCATGCGGCCGTTGACCGGATGCGGCTCCACCGGCACCGTGATCGGGCCGAGGCGCACCTCGTCGACGTCCGTGCCGCAGATCGCTGCCGCCTGGATCCGGATCAGGACCTCGGTGTCGCGGGGCGTGGGGACCGGGACCTCGTCGAGCCGGACGTCCTGCCGGGCATGCCAGCGCACCGCCCTCATGACGCGTGCCAGCCGATCTCGGCATGCAGGTCGAGCATCTCGTCGATCAGCTCGTCTGCGATTCGCCGGTGATGCTCGTCGAATGGCACCACGGGCCGACGGAGACTGGCGCCGGCAAAGACGCCCTGGCGAACCGCCAGGAGCTTCAGGAACTGGTTGGAGATGTCGATCTGCTGGTTCTGCCAGGCGAGCGCCGGCAGCAGTCGTGCGAACAGGGCCCTCGCCGATGGACGATCCCCGGCGCGATAGCGGCGGACCACCTCGGCGATCACCCAGTGGAGCCCGCCCGGCGTCACGACGTGGATCCCACGGTCGAGGGCCTCGATGAGGTACGGGACGGCCCAGCCCGCCGCGATGTTGAGACGGCCGCCGGTGGCCTCGACGATCGCCGTGTACTTCGGGCCGGCCGGCACCGTCTCGACCTTGATGCAGCGGAACGGCTCGAGCTCCTCGAACAGGCGCGAGATCGTGGCGACCGGCAGCCCGGGACCGGCCCACTCGAGATCCTGGATCATCAGGACGTCGATCGGGGCCTCGCAGACGGCCCGGAAAAAGGCAACGGTTGCCGTCTCGTCGCGGAGCAGCGAGACCGGCGCCTGGACGAGCACGCCTGCGGCGCCGTGCGTGAACGCGTCCTCCGCGAGCGACCGCGCCGTCGCGGCATCGTCCGAACTGGCCCCGATGAAGACCGGCAGACGCCCCGTTGCCTGGTCCAGGACCGCCCGGGTCAGGGTCCTGCGCTCGTCCGCGGTGAGCTGCGCAACCTCGCTCGCGACGACCGGGTAGAGCATGCCGTCCACGCCCGCCGCGAGCCGGTCGGCGACGCCGCGCTCGAAACTGTCAACATCGATCCGGCCGGCTTCGTCGAACGGGGTCTGAGGGATCGCGACGACCCCCGAAAGGGGATACAGCTCCTTCATGCGCCGACCATCATGGCATATCATACGATGAATTGCGTCTCGATCGGGGCGGCTGGAGGAGGGCTGCGACGTGGCACCTGACCAACGAGGAGCCCTGCGAAGCCAGTCGTGGTGGGAGGGTGGCGCGCTCGACCTGATCGGTCATCGCTCGCAATTCCGGATGCAGGGCTACCCCGAGGAGTCGTTCCTCGGCCGTCCGGTCATCGGGATCCTGAACAGCTGGAGCGAGGTCGCCGGCTGCAACGCCCACCTCCGCGACCTCGCGGAGCACGTCAAGCGCGGCGTGCTCCGGGCGGGCGGGTTCCCCGTCGAGGTCCCCGTGATCTCGCTCGGCGAGCCGATCATCAAGCCGACGGCAATGCTCTACCGGAACCTGATGGCCATGGCCGTTGAGGAGCTGATCCGCGGCAACCCGCTCGATGGCGTCGTCCTCCTCGCGAGCTGCGACAAGACGATCCCGGCGAGCCTCATGGGAGCGGCGAGCGTCGACGTCCCTGCGCTGATGGTGACCGGCGGCCCGATGCTCAGCGGGCGGTTCCGGAACGAGCACGTCGGCGCGTGCACCGATTGCTGGCGGCTGCACGACGAGCTCCGGGCCGATCGGATCAGCCAGGCCGACTGGGACGAGTTCGAGTCCGGCATGTGCCGCAGCGACGGGCACTGCTCGCCGATGGGCACCGCGTCGACCATGGCCTGCCTGACCGAGGCGCTCGGGATGGCCCCGAGTGGCAGCGCCGCGATCCCGGCGGTGGACTCGCGACGCCGTCACGTCGCGGAACGCGCCGGGGCCCAGATCATCGACCTGGTCGCGGCGGGCACCCGGCCCTCGGACATCATGACCCGGGCGGCGTTCGAGAACGCCATCCGCACGCTGCACGCGGTCGGCGGCTCGACCAACGCCGTCATCCACCTCGTGGCGATCGCGGGACGGCTCGGGGTCGACCTCCCCATCGATCTCTTCGACGAGCTCGCGGCGTCGACTCCCCTGCTCGTGAACATCAAGCCATCCGGCGCGTATCTGATGGAGGACTTCTATTACGCGGGCGGACTCCCGGCGGTCCACGCCCAGATGACGGACCTGCTCCACCTCGACGCCCGGACGGTCACCGGCCGGACGATGGGCGAGGCGATCCTGGGCGCATCGATCGTCAACGACGACGTGATCCGGCCACGGGACCGCGCCCTCCTGTCGGGTGGCAGCCTGGCGATCCTCCGTGGCAGCCTCTGCCCGGACGGCGCCGTGCTCAAGGTGTCCGCGGCCAGCAGCGGGCTGCTCCAGCACGAAGGGCGAGCCGTCGTCTTCCCCGATGTCAACGAGCTGCACGCGACGATCGACGATCCGGCACTCGAGATCCAGCCCGACGACGTGCTCGTCCTCCAGAACGGCGGGCCGGTCGGTGCACCGGGCATGCCGGAGTTCGGGCACCTCCCGATGCCGTCGTACCTGCTTCGCCAGGGGGTCACCGACATGGTCCGGATCAGCGACGCCCGGATGAGCGGCACGGGCTTCGGCACGGTGGTCCTCCATGTCGCCCCGGAATCCGCGATCGGCGGGCCGCTGGCGCTCGTCCGGACCGGCGACCGCATCCGACTCGACACGGCCGGCCGGCGGCTCGATCTGCTCGTGGACGACGGGGAGCTCGCGCTGCGCCGGAGGGCATGGGCGCCGCGACCGTCGGCTGACACACGCGGCTATCGGGGCCTGTACGTGCGGACAGTCATGCAGGCCGATCGCGGCTGCGACCTGGACTTCCTGGTCGGGCAGTCAGCTCCGGTCCGCGCCGGGATCACGCACGGGTGAGGGGCCGGGAGGGTGCGTTCTCCGGCCCGGCGGGGTAGTCGAGACTCACCATCGACTGGGTGACCAGGCGATCCATCGCGGCCCCGGCGCGGTCCGCGTCGTGGTCGACCACCGCGTCCAGGACCTCGCGATGCGGGCCGATGCTGTACTCGAGGAAGTCCGGCCACTCCCAACCGTGCCGCGTCGCGATCTGGAGGCCCGCCTGGAGCGCCGGCCCGAAGGCCGCCACGAGCTGGACCAGGTGGTCGTTGTTCGTCGCGGCGACCAGCGCTCCGTGATAGCGAACGTCCGCGTCGAGGTAGGTCGCCTCGTCGTGCGCCGTCGCCATCGCGTCGAGCGCCGCCCGGATCTCGGCGAGCTCCGCCGGTGTCGCCCGTTCCGCGGCGAGCCGGGC
>DATBPR010000019.1:0-1600 GCA_036561285.1 Candidatus Limnocylindrales bacterium
GGCCGTCATGCGGATCGTCGTGACCGGGGGCTCCGGCAAGGGCGGCCGATGGGTCGTTCGCGACCTGCGCGAGCACGGCCACGAGGTCGTCAACGTCGATCTCGTGCCGGACGGCGCCCCGAGCTACGAGTTCGTCCTGACCGACCTCACGGACGCCGGCCAGGTCCACGACATCGTCCGCGGCGCGGACGCGATCGTCCACTTCGCGGCGATCCCGGCACCGGGGCTTCGGCCCGACGGGGACACGTTCCGGATCAACACCCTCTCGACATGGAACGTGTTCCAGGCCGCCGTGGCCGCCGGCGTCGGGCGGGTCGTCTGGGCGTCGAGCGAGACGGTCCTCGGGCTGCCGTTCGACCGGCCGCCGGACTTCGCTCCGATCGACGAGACGATCACCCCCCGGCCGGAGACGTCCTACGCGCTGTCGAAGCTCGTCGGCGAGACGCTCGCGGAGCAGCTGAATCGCCAGAGCGGGATCCCGTTCGTCGGGTTCCGGATCTCGAACATCATGGAGCCCCCGGACTACGACCGGTTCCCGACCTGGCAGGACGACGCGCGGGTCCGGAGGTGGAACCTGTGGGGCTACGTGGACGCGCGGGACGTCGCGACCGCCTGCCGCCTGGCTGCGGAGGGCTCCACGACCGGCGCCGAAGTCTGCATCCTCGCCGCCGCGGACACCGTGATGGACCGCGACAGCGCCGATCTCCTCGGCGAGGTGTTCCCCGACGTCCCGCTGACCCGGCCGGTGGCCGGCCGCGAGACGCTCCTCGCGATCGGCCACGCCCGCGAGCTCCTCGGCTACGCGCCCGCCCATTCCTGGAAGGACCCGCGATGACGCTCGCCCTCGCGAACGTCGGCGCGGCCGCGCCCTGGCGCGACCCGCAGCTGACGAGCCTCCACCGCCTGCCGATGCACACCCTTCGCCACGACGACCCGGCGAAACGCCTCGAGCTGGACGGGACATGGCGCTTCCAGCTCCTCCGTGCGCCGGACGCCGAGCCCGGGGCGGACTGGGCCGAGGCCGAGGTCCCGGGCTGCTGGACCCGGCAGGGCTTCGACGATCTCCCCCACTACACGAACGTCCAGATGCCGTTCGCGGGCTTCCCTCCGGACATCCCCGACGACAACCCGACCGGCGTCTACGAGCGCGACATCGAGGCGCCGGCCGATTGGCGCGGCGGGCGGATCGTGCTGCATGTCGGGGCGGCCGAGAGCGTCCTGATCGCGTCCATCGACGGGGAGCTGGTGGGCATCAGCAAGGACTCCCATCTCGCCGCGGAGTTCGACGTGACCGAAGCCCTCGCGGCGCCCGGCCCGCACCGGTTGACGCTGCGGGTCGTGAAATGGTCGGACGCGACGTACGTCGAGGACCAGGACCAGTGGTGGCACGGCGGCATCACCCGCCCGGTGTACCTGTACACCACAGCCGCGACGTACCTCGCCGACGTTCGGGCGATCGGCGGCCTCGCCGACGACCTCACGACCGGCACCCTCGACCTGACGGTGTCCACGACGTTCGCCGATGGCCGGCCGGTCCACAGCTGGCTCGTCGAGGCCGAGCTCGGGGCGCCCGATGGGGCGCCGCTCGAGGGCGGTCCCG
>DATBPR010000020.1:0-5794 GCA_036561285.1 Candidatus Limnocylindrales bacterium
TCGGACCCGAGCAGGTTCTCGAAGCCGCAGGTCGGGCAGCGCATCCCTCTCCCTCAGTCCCCCGTCAGTCGACGGTCCAGGTCTCGCCGCTCGCGAGCACGGCCGCCAGGTCCCCCTCGCCGGTGGCCGCGATCGCCGCCGAGATCTGCCCCTCGACGAGCTGGTCGTGGGTCGGACGGGGCACGGCGCGCAGGACGCCGACCGGGACCGGGAACTCCGGCCAGAACATCCGCGACAGCATCAGCGCGAGGTACGGCTCGGGCGCGTGCTCGTCGTGGACGAGGAGGTCCGCCTCCGTCACGCCGTTCTCGCCGATCGTCACGACCTCCGGATGGAGGCCACGGAGCCGGATGCCCTTGTCGCGGTCCTTGCCGAAGACCATCGGCTTGCCGTGCTCGAGGACGAGCATCCGGTCCTCGCGGACCTCGCGGTCGGTGAAGTCGCGCCAGGCGCCGTCGTTGAAGATGTTGCAGTTCTGGAGGACCTCGACGAACGTCGAGCCGTGGTGCATCCCCGCCCGCTGGAGAGTCTGCTGGAGATGCTCCGTGTGGGTGTCGACGCTGCGGGCGACGAACGACGCCTCCGCCGCGAGGGCGACGGTCAGCGGCTGGATCGGCGTGTCGACGGTGCCGGCCGGCGTCGACTTCGTCCGCTTGCCGAACTCGGACGTGGGGGACGCCTGGCCCTTGGTCAGACCGTAGATCCGGTTGTTGAACATCACGAGCGTGATGTCGACGTTCCGGCGCATCGAGTGCAGGACGTGGTTCCCGCCGATCGAGAGGGCGTCGCCGTCGCCGGTGATCACCCAGACCATCAGCTCCGGGCGGGCGGCCTTCAGGCCGGTGGCGAGCGTCGGCGCCCGGCCGTGGATCGTGTGGAAGCCGTAGGTGTTCATGTAGTACGGCAGGCGGCCGGAGCAGCCGATGCCGCTGATGAACACGATGTTCTCCTTCGGCACGCCGAAGTCGGGCATCTGCTTCTGGGTCTGGGCGAGGATCGAGTAGTCGCCGCAGCCGGGGCACCAGCGGACCTCCTGGTCGGACACGAAGTCCTTCCGGGTCAGCTGGATGATCTCGGCGTTCTCCGGGCTGAGCGGGGGCATCGATTCAGTCATTCGCGACTCCCAGGATCCGCTCGGCCTGGGCGACGATCTCGGCGATCGTGAACGGCTTGCCCCGGACGCGGTTGTAGCCCTCGGCGTCGATCAGGAACTGGGCCCGGATGAGCATCAGCAGCTGGCCGAGGTTGACCTCGGGGATCAGCACCCGCCGATAGCTCCGGAGGACCTTCTCCGTGTTCGACGGGAACGGGTTCAGGTGGCGGAGATGGGCGTGGGCAACACTCCGGCCCTGGCCGTGGAGGCGCTCGACCGCGCTGCGGATCGCTCCGTACGTCGAGCCCCAGCCGAGGATCAGGAGGTCGCCGCGGTCCGGGCCGAAGACCTCGAGCTCCGGGATGTCGTCGGCGATCCGGGCCACCTTCGCCTGGCGCAGCAGCTGCATCCGGTGGTGGTTGTCCGGGTCGTAGCTGACGTTGCCGGTGATGTCGGCCTTCTCGAGACCGCCGATCCGATGCTCGAGCCCCGGCGTGCCCGGGACCGCCCACTTGCGGGCGAGCGTCTTCGGGTCCCGCTCGTACGGGTGGAAGGTCTCCTTCTCCGTCCAGTTCGTGACCGAGATGTCCGGCAGGTCGTCGACGTTCGGGATCCGCCATGGCTCGGCGCCGGTGGCGAGGAACGCGTCGGACAGGTAGACGACCGGCGTCACGTACTTCAGGGCGAGCCGCCACGCCTCGATGGCCAGGTCGAAGCACTCCCCCGGCGTCGCCGGGGCGACGACCGGCAGCGGCGAGTCGCTGTTCCGGCCGAACATCACCTGGAGGAGGTCGGCCTGCTCGTTCTTCGTCGGCATCCCGGTCGAAGGGCCGGCCCGCTGGACGTCGATCACGACGAGTGGCAGCTCGACCATCACGGCCAGGCCGAGCGCCTCCGACTTCAGGGCGATCCCCGGACCGGACGACGCCGTCAGCCCGAGGGCGCCGCCGTAGCTCGCGCCGATGGCCGCGCCGATGGCCGCGATCTCGTCCTCTGCCTGGAACGTCTTGACGCCGAAGCTCTTGTAGCCCGACAGCTGGTGGAGGATGTCCGACGCCGGCGTAATCGGGTAGGACCCGTAGAACAGGGGCCGATCCGCGAGCTTCGAGGCCGCGAGCATCCCGAGGGCCGTGGCCTCGTTGCCGGTGATGTTGCGGTAGGTCCCGGGCGGGAGATGCGCCGGCGCCACGCGGTAGTGGGTGTGGAAGATCTCGGTCGTCTCACCGAACGCGTAGCCGGCCTTGACGGCTCGGGTGTTCGCCTCGGCCACGACCGGCCGCTTGCCGAACTTGTCGTTGATCCAGTGGATCGTCCCGTCGAAGTCCCGGCCGTACAGCCAGAACATGATCCCGAGAGCGAAGAAGTTCTTCGTCAGGTCCTTCTGCTTCGAGGTCATGTCGAGCCCGTCGAGCGAGCGCTCGTTGAGCGTCGAGATCGGGATCTCGAAGACCGCGTATTGCTTGAGCGAGCCGTCGGTCAGCGGGTTCGCGGCGTAGCCGGCCTTGGTCAGGTTCTGGGCCGTGAACGCGTCGCTGTTGACGATCAGGGCGCCGCCCGCGGGCAGGTCCATGACGTTCGTCTTCAGCGCCGCCGGGTTCATCGCGACGAGGACGTCGGGCTGATCGCCCGGCGTGTGGATGTCGCTCGAGCTGAAGCTGATCTGGAACCCGGACACGCCCGGCAGGGAGCCGGCCGGAGCACGGATCTCCGCCGGGAAGTCGGGGAGCGTGCTGATGTCGTTGCCGTAGACAGCGGCGGTCCGGGTGAACTGCGTCCCGGTGAGCTGCATCCCGTCGCCGGAATCGCCGGCGAACCGGATCGTGACGCGATCGAGCTCCTGAGTCTGCGGCTCGATCTCGCGGGTGGAGGTCACGCTGGTGCTCAGCCCCCTTCGGCTCGGCGCATCGTCTGATGCGGTCGCGGCGGCAGGTTGAGGAGCTCCTCGGGGAACGATTCCGCGAGGTACTTGAGGACGTCCTGGGGACGGATCACGCCCTGGAGGATGTCGTCGTCGTCGAGGAGCGGGACGTTCCGGTAGCGGCCGGTCTGCATGAGCTCGACGGCGTCGCGCACGGTGCCTTCGAGGTGGAGGTGGTGCGGCCGGGTCGTCATCAGGGTCTCGACCGGCTCGGACAGCTCGATCGGGGCGACATCGCCACCGACGAGGCGGCCGAAGATGTCGCGCTCCGTCAGGACGCCGAGCAGGCGTCCGCCGGGGCTCACGACGAACACGGAATCGCCGGTGCCGGTCCGCCGGATCGCGGCGAGGCAGTCCCGGAGGCTCGTGCCGGGCGCGACGGTCACCGGCTCGCGCCGACCGACCACCTGCAGCCGCTCGTCGAGGAGGGTCGGGACGCGTGCGACGACGGCACCCTCGGTCAGGTCGTTCACGCGGCCAAGTGTATCGAGTTCCGCCCCGCGACCCGGCCGCAGCCGTCCGCACCCGTCCGACAGTGTTCGCCCACCTGCGAGACGCCGCCGGGCGTTCCCGGCCGCGCTGCTAGCCTCGCGCGGTGGAACGACGTCGCCGGGCTGTCGGGATCGTGCTGGTCGTCGTGTCGGCGGCCGGGTTCGCCTCCGGAACGGTTCTCTCGAAGCCGATCTACTCGGCCGGGCTCGACTGGCTCCAGCTGCTCGCGTGGCGGTTCGCGATCGGGGCGGGCCTGGCCTGGGGCTGGCTGCTCCTCTCGGCCGCCCGACGCGGCGCGCTCCGCCGGCTCGGCCGGCGGCAGGCCCTCCGATCCGCCGGGCTCGGCGTCTGGTACACGGGCAATGCCGGCACGTACTACGCCGGCCTGGAGACGGTGCCGGCGTCGCTCGCGGGCGTTCTCGTCTACCTCTACCCGGCGATCGTCGCGGTCCTCTCAGTCCGCTACGCGACCCGGCTGAACGGCCGTCGCCCGTGGATCGCCCTCGGGATCGCGCTTGTCGGTGTGATCCTCGCCCTCGGCGGCATCGAGCTCGACCCGCCGCCGCCCGTCAGCGGGCTCCTCCTGATCCTCGCGTCGCCCGTGATCTATGCCGGCTGGATCATCCTGTCCGCCCGCCTCGCGGGCGAGCGCACCGACCGCCTCGCCCACGAGACCGAGACGACCGGCCAGGTCGACACGGCACCCGCGACCACGACCCTGATGATCAGCGCGACGGCCGTCGTGTTCGTCGGTGCCGCGATCCTGACGGGTCGACCGCTCGCCCCGGACCGGATCCCGGCCGACGCCTGGCCGTATCTCGTCGCGATCGGCTTCCTGAGCACGTTCCTCGCGATCCAGACGTTCTACGCCGGGGCGCGACGGATCGGGGCGGCCCAGGCCGCGCTCGTCAGCACGGTCGAGCCGCTGATCATCGTGACGCTCGCCTGGGTCTTTCTCGACGAGGTCCTCGCGCCAGTCCAGCTGGTCGGCGCCGCGCTGATCCTGATCGGGGTCGTCATCGCCCAGACCGGCGAGCGGGCCCGTGGCGCACCCCAGCCGGCGAGCCCGCTCGAGGGCGAGCTGACACCGGAGCCGGCGGGTCAGGCGGGAGTGGCGACGGGTTCGGAAACGGGCTCCGTCTCGGCGGCGGTCCCGGTGGCCGGCTCGCCGTCCGGCACGGGCAGGTCCTCGAACACGTAGATCAGCCGCTTCCGGTGGCCGGAGTTGCCGACCACGACCTTCGTCGGGACCACGGGCGCGAACCAGCCGAGGACGCGCTCCTCGGTGACCAGGTGGTGGCAGTTCCGCGGATCGGCCATCACCCAGTCGATCGGGAGCGACAGGATCGCGTTCCGTGCGTTTCGGCGGACCTCGAGGAACGCCTCGGGCTGACGCGTCCCGAGGTGTTCGAACACCTGCAGCGCGACGAACAGGTCATACCGTCCGGCGTCGACCGGCCATGGGGCCCTCGTCGCGTCGGCCACGATCAGGCGTCCCTCGGTCACGATCCCTGGGCGGGGGACGATGTCCATCACGTCCGCGCCGATGATCAGCGAGCGGACGTTCGGACCCAGCTCGAGGGCCGTCTGGAGGCCCTTCCGGTCGATCATCTCGGTGGCGATGGCGCTCGCCGCCCGGAGGTAGCCGATCCTCGGCCGGTAGTACGGCACCGAGGCGGCGAGGTCGACGAGCTCGACCCGGTCCATCGGTCGGATCCGAGCGGTCCCGTCGTCCGCCGCTCCGGTCCGTCGCCGATCGCGCCAGCGGGCCAGCCGAGCGACCATGATCTGGGGCGAGTACCGCGACTCGCCGCGGATCCATGGCTCCACCCGTTGCCAGATCGGCCGGAGCACCGGATAGAGGGGCCGGAGCCAGCGGCGGAGACGCGCGCTCACCCGGTCAGCCCGCCGTCAGCCGCGGAGCGCCGTCAGGGAGCGCCGGGCGCCCTCGGCGACGAACGCCGCATCCGCTCCGATCCCGACGAACGTGAACCCGAGCTCGAGGTGGCGAGGAACCACGGCGGTGTCGTAGACGAGGATGCCCGCGGCCTTGCCATGGGCCCGGCAGGCGGCGACGACGCGGTCCAGCGCGGCGAGGTAGTCGGGATGCTGGACCTGACCCGGGATCCCGAGGGAGTGGGACAGGTCGGCCGGGCCGACGAACAGGACGTCGACCCCGTCGATCGCCGCGATCTCGTCAGCGTCGCGCAGGCCGCCGACCGATTCGATCTGGATGATCCCGACGACGCGCTCGTTCAGCCGATGGATGTCCGGGTGGCCGACGACGCCGA
>DATBPR010000021.1:0-6060 GCA_036561285.1 Candidatus Limnocylindrales bacterium
CCCGATCATCGTCTCGAGACCTGGTCGCCTGGCCTCCCAGCCCAGCACGGACCGCGCCCGGTCCACGGCCGCCACGAGCACGGGTGGATCGCCGGCGCGGCGGGGCCCGACCGTCATCGCGATCGGTCGTCCGACGACCGACTCGGCGGCCGCGACGACCTCCCGGACGCTGAAGCCGCGGCCGATCCCCAGGTTGAACACCGCCCACGGCCGGCCGGCCTCGCCCGCGCCGCCTTGCGCCGCCGTCGCCTCGAGCGCCAGCAGGTGGGCGTCGGCCAGGTCCGCGACGTGGATGTAGTCGCGAATGCAGGTCCCGTCCGGCGTGGGGTAGTCCGTGCCGAAGAGCGTGACCGGTGAGCCGGCATCGGCGGCCCGCAGGATGTTCGGGATCAGGTGCGTCTCGGGATCGTGGATCTCGCCGTTCCGCTCCGTCGCCCCGGCCACGTTGAAGTAGCGGAGCGCGATGCTCCGCAGCCCGTAGGCCTCGCCGTAGAAGCGGAGGGCGCCCTCGAAGGTCCGCTTCGTCTCGCCGTACGGGTTGATCGGCGCCAGCGGCGCCGTCTCGGGGATCGGGGTCGTCTCCGGGACGCCGTACGTCGCCGCGGTCGAGCTGAAGACGATCCTCTCGACGCCCGCGGCACGCGCGGCGTCAAGCAGCGTCACCCCGCCGACGACGTTCTCGCGGTAGTAGCGCGCCGGGTCCCGGACCGACTCGCCGACGAGGGAGCGTGCCGCACAGTGAAGGATCGCCTCGATGCGGGCGCTCTCGAGCAGCCGCGCCAGCCCGTCGGCGTGGCCGTAGCTGCCGACGTCGAGGGTCGCCGCGTCCGGGACGGCCTGCCGATGCCCGGTCGACAGGTCGTCGAGCACGACGACGTCGTGGCCGGAATCGAGCAGTCGCTCGACGGAGACGGAGCCGACATAGCCGGCCCCGCCGGTTACGAGAACGCGCACCGGCTCATGATGGCGGACGTCGGAGGAGGCGGTCGACGAGACCGCGCCGGCCGGGCGCGGGCGCGTCGGCTACCGGGGCGGCCGGAGTCGGGGCGGCCGGAATCGGATCGGCTGCGGGCTGCCCAGCCGCGTTCCCGACGGCCGGCAGCGTCTCGCCGCGGCCCTGCAGGATCTCCGCCATCCGCATCGAGAGGTGGGCCGCGGCGGGGTTCTCCGGGTCGAGGGCGAGCGCCCGGCGCGCCTCGACATAGGTGGTCCGTTCGTCGCCCCGCTCGAGGGCCACCCGGGCGAGCCCCACGATCGCGATCGCGTTGTTCGGGTCCGATGCGAGCACCTGGCTGTAGAGGTGCTCCGCCCGGTCGAGCAGGCCGACGGCGAGCATCCGCTCCGCCTCGAGCATCAGCTCGATCACGTCGCGACGGCCCCCGCGAGGGTCTGCGCGAAGGGGTCCCAGTCGGCGGGCAGCGGCTCGGCCGCCGCGACCCGGCTTCCGACGTCGACGAACGTCCGCTCGTCGGCTGCGTCCGCCATCGCCTGCATCGTGTCGAGCACGTGATACGCAAGCGCCCCATCGGCCCGGTGTGGCCGGCCCGCGCGAATCGCCCTCGCCATCTCTAACACGCCGGTCCCCCGGGACGACCGCGTCATCATCGACGCGACCGGCTCGCCCGCGGGAGCGCCTCCCCGCCGGATCGAGATCTCGCCGTCGAACCGGTTGGGATCGGGCGCGATCAGGGTCCCGTCCGTGCCGTTGACCTCGAGGAGCGTCCGCGGGAACCCGGAATCGAACGAGAAGACGACCTGCGCCGAGCCGCCGTCGACGAACTCGAGGAGCGCCGCCACATGGCTCGGGGCGGTCACGTCGAACGGCTCGCCCTTCCGCGGGCCGGCGCCGATGACCCGAACCGCGCGGGCGGTCGAGGCCAGCGCGCCGACCCGCGCAACCGCCCCGAACGTCTGGACGAGCGCCGTCAGGGAGTACGGCCCGATGTCGAACAACGGACCGGCCCCCTTCTGGAAGAGGAACGCCGGGTTCGGATGCCAGGCGTCCGGCCCGGGCGACTGCATCAGTGCGAGCGCCGTGAGCGGCCGGCCGATCGCGCCTTCGTCGAGCAGCCGGCGGACCGCTTGGAGCCCATCGCCGAGGAACGTGTCCGGGGCGCAGCCGACCCGCACCCCGGCGGCGGCAGCGGCCTCGAGGACGACGGCCGCGGCGGCCCGATCGAGGGCGAGCGGCTTCTCGTTCCAGACGTGCTTCCCGGCGGCGATGGCGCGGAGGGCGATCTCGGCGTGGGCCGCCGGCACCGTCAGGTTGACCACGATCTCGACGTCCGGATGGTCGAGCACGGTCGCCGCGTCGCCGGCGAGCGCGACGCCGTGCTCCGCCGCCTTGGCCCGGGCGACGTCCGGGAGCGCGTCACCGATCGCGACGACCATCGCGTCCGGGAACCGGGTCAGGTTCGACAGGTACTCCGAGCTGATCGTGCCCGCTCCGACGATCCCGATCCCGACCGGCCCCGTCCGCGATCCCTCATGCACCGGCGAGGCCCAGGACGTATTGGCGGCCGTCACGCAGCGCCTCGAGGAGATCGCCATCCGTGTCGTCCAGCTCCAGGACCCGCAACGCGGCGGGGGCCGCGGCGAGGATCTCCGGGATCGGCAGGACGCCGCTGCCGGCGGCGACCTGGCGCTTCGTGTCGAGCGTCCCGTCGCCGTCCTTGACGTGGATCGCCGCGACCCGATCGCCGAGGCGCCCGAGCAGCGCCGGCACGTCGGCGCCGCCGGCGAACGCCCAGTACGTGTCGACCTCGAGGACGACGCCGGGCTCGAGGAAGTCGGCGAAGACCTCGAGGGCATGCCGGCCCTCGATCCGCGTCTCGAGCTCGAACTGGTGGTTGTGGTAGCCGACGCGAAGGCCCTCGGTGGACGCCCAATCGGCCGCGGTGTTCAGCTCGTCGGCGATCCGCTCGATCTCGTCCGCGGTCCGCCACCGCGCCGGGTCGACCCACGCCTGGACCACGGTGCCGATCCCGAGCGCGTTCGCGGCCTCGAAGACGGCGCCCGGATCGCCGTTGAGCAGATCCGCATGCGCGGTCGGCGCGGAGAGGCCGTGCGCCGCGAGCCGGCCGCCGAGCTGCTCCGCGCGCTCCTCGAGCCCGAACGGCTCGACGAGACGGAAGCCGATCCCGGCGAGCGCCGCCAGCGTGCCGTCGGGATCGGCATCGAGGGTCGCACGGACCGTGTAGAGCTGGACCGACAGCTCGGTCGGGTCGGGCATGCGTCCTCCTGGTTCGGCCGCGGCGTCCGATGGGCGTCGGTCCGGCGGCCGGCGAACCCATTGTCGCGGATCGGCGACCCGCGCCGGGACGCTCGATCCGCACCGGCGGTCGCGCCCCGTCAGCCGGGGGTGTCGCCGGCCACGATCTCCCGCGCCAGATCCAGCAGCCGACCGCGCTCGTTGAGGGCGGGATCCTCGACGACCCGCTCGAACAGCGCGTCGATGACCCGCCCGAGGCCCGGGCCCTCCGCCAGCCCCAGCTCCGAGATCAGGTCGCGCCCGTCGATCGCGAGCGCCGTCCGATCGAGCAGAGGCCCCCGGGCGAGCTCCGCCGCGACGCGCTCGCGGAGGACGGTGAGGTCCTCGGCGTCCGGCGGCAGCCCGCTGCCGGCATTGTCGGCTTCGCGGAGGGCGAACAGGTCCTCGACCGCCGCCGGCCCGGCCTTGGCCAGGAAGCGCCGGACGGCCGCGTCGCTCCAGTTCGGCTCGTAGCGGAACATGTGCTGGCGGACGAGATGGACGATCCGTTCCCGGGTGGCGCGGGCCACGTGCAGGCGGTCGAGCAGGTCGCCGGCCTGGTCCGCCCCGACGCTGTCGTGCCGGTAGAAGTGGCCGTCGGCCGCCGTCGCCGGCTTGCCGATGTCGTGGAGGAGGGCCGCCCAGCGCGGCTCCTCCGCCAGGGGTCGCGCCGACGCCGCGTCGACGGTCCGCAGCGTGTGGTCCCAGAGGTCTTCGCCGGCGATCTTGCTCTGCGGCACGCCGCGTTGGGCCGCCAGCTCCGGCGAGATCGCGGCGACGACGCCGGTGGCGGCGAGGAGCCGGAGCCCGTCGGAGGGCCGCTCCGCGGCGAGGATCCGGGTCAGCTCCATCGCGATCCGCTCGCCGGACAGGTGGGCGACGAGCGGGGCGGTCGCGTGGATCGCCTCGAGCGTCGCCGGCTCGATCGTGAACCCGAGCGTCGCGGCGAACCGGATCGCGCGGAGGATCCGCAGCGCGTCCTCCTCGAATCGAGCCCGCGGCTCGCCGACGGCCCGGATCAGCCTCGCGGCGATGTCCGCGCGCCCGGAATGGAGATCGAGGAGGCGTGGGGCCTCGGCGCCCGCCTCCCGGCTCGCCTCCGCGCCCCAGGCCAGCGCGTTCATCGCGAAGTCGCGCCGGGCGAGGTCGGCCTCGATTGAGCCCGTGAACTCCACCCGGTGCGGCCGGCGGAAGTCCGCGTAGTCGTGGTCGCTCCGGAACGTCGTGATCTCGTGGTCGACGCCGTCGCGCCGGACGACGACCGTCCCGAACCGGTTCTCGTAGACAGCGTCCGCGAGCAGGGTCGCCGTCTCCTCCGGAAGCGCCGACGTCGCGAGGTCCCAGCTGGACGCCGGGGTCCGGCCTGCGAGGACGTCGCGCGGTCCGCCGCCGACGACGTACGCGGCCTGCCCGTTCGACCAGAGCGTCCCGAGGATCGCGTGGACCGCCGCGGGGACCGCTGCAGCGATCGCCGCCTCGTCGCTCCGGGCGGAGTCGCTCAGTTCCGCCCCAGGAACAGGTAGGTCCGCCACGGCTCGTTGTTCGGGTCCGCGAGGTACGGCGTGAACATCGAGTACACGTCGCTCCGCGGCTCGAACGGAGGACGGTTCAGGCGGAACCGCACCTCGTCGAGCGTCTTGCCGCCCTTGCGGTGGTTGCACGCCTTGCAGGCGGTGACGAGGTTCTCCCACGTGTGCCCTCCGCCGCGATGGCGCGGGACGATGTGGTCGAGCGTCAGGTCGTGACCCTGGCGGCCGCAGTACTGGCAGGTGTGGCGGTCGCGGGCGAAGATCTCGCGCCGGCTCAGCTTGACCCGCGGCCGGGGCCGCTTGACCTGGTACTGGAGCCGGATCACGGATGGGGCGTGGTACTCGGTCCGAGGCGTCCGGATGACCTGGTGGTCGTACTCGATGACCTCGGCCTTCTCCCCGAACACGAGCCGGAACGCGCGGGGCAGGTTGCACACGTTCAGGGGCTCGTAATTCTGGTTCAGGACGAGCACGACACCGTTCATCTCGGGCGCACGATACCAAGAACGGCCGATCGTGCCGACGTGGCCCGGCAGGCTGCCACGAGCAGCGTCAGGAGCGGCCGGTCGCCGCCCCGGTCGCGGGATCCCACCCGCCCGCCTGGCCCACCTTCGTAGCGAGCGGCTTGCCGAGCGCCTCGGCGATGAACCGTGCCGCGCGCAGGATGCCGTCGAGCTCGACGCCGTGGTCGAGCCCGATCGCGTCGAGCAGGTAGACCAGGTCCTCGGTGGCGAGGTTGCCGGCCGCCCCGGGGGCATACGGGCAGCCGCCCGTGCCACCGGTCGAGGCGTCGAAACAGCGGACACCGGCGGACAGGCCCGCCGCGACGTTGGCCAGCGCCGTGCCCCGCGTGTCGTGGAAGTGGAACGCGATCCGATCAGTCGGGATCCCGGCGTCCACGGCCCGCTCGACGATCGCTCGCACCTGGGGCGGGACGCCGACGCCGATCGTGTCGCCGAAGCAGACCTCGTCGAGCCCGAGGGCCAGCAGCCGGACGGCGACCTCGACCGCCCGATCCGCGGAGACGGCGCCGGAGTACGGGCAGCCGAAGGCGGTCGAGACGTAGCCGCGCCGCCACCAGCCGAGATCGCCCGCGCGCGCGAGGACCGGCGCGAACGCCGCCAGGGACTCGTCGACCGTCATCCGGATGTTGCGAGTCGTGAACGCGTCGGTCGCGGCGGTGAAGACGGCGATCGCGTCGACGCCGGCCGCTTCCGCGCGGGCGAGGCCGCGGAGGTTCGGGACGAGAACGGGGTAGCGGACGCCGGCACGACGGGGCAG
>DATBPR010000022.1:0-10597 GCA_036561285.1 Candidatus Limnocylindrales bacterium
ACGCGTGTTCCCGACGAAGAGCACGTCGTGGGCCGGACCGGTCGGATCGAAGCGGAATCGGTCGGGATCCGTCGCCTGGTGGAGGCCGGCAACGGGCCGGTTCGTTCTCCGCCCGAACGCCTCCGCCGCCCGGTCCGACGCGACGTAGACGTGGTCCGCGGCGTCGAGCATCGCCTCGGTCACCCGGTCGGGATGGCTGATGACCCAGAGCACCGTCCATTGCCCGGCAAGCGCCGGCCGCGCCCGGAGACCGAAGAGATGGATCACGGCATCGTCGCGAGCCGAGACGGCGTCCCCCCACTCGTGGAGGAGGTGGAGCCTGGTCGCATGCCCGCGGAGCTCGAGCTGACGCTGCAGCGCCCGGGCGAAATGCAGGTCGCCCCAGGATTCGGCCTCGTCCCACTGCGGGATGCCGATCGCGATCCCGACTCGGAACCCGCTGGCCCAGGTTCGGAGCCCCGCCGTCAGGCTTGCGGCGCTGAGGTGCCACGGGACGGGCCCGGCCGACGTGGCCGCCGACTCCTGATCGACCGTCACGACCACCGTTCGAACCGCGGCGGCGGCCTCGATTGCCGTCGCCACGGTTTCATCCGGAACGAGGACGAGATCGACGTCGGCGAGGCTCGCCGGATGCGGCCACGTCTGGTGATCCGTTGCGGGGGCGACGAGCACCGGGCCGCGGGCCAGGCGGTGAATGTCGATCGACGAGTCGAACAGGAGCGCGACATCCACACCCGGCTCGACCGGGCCCAGCTCCCAACCGGCCCGTTCGATCGCGTCGAGGGTGGCTCGGAATGCCTGAACGAGGGCGGGCGCGGCCCCCTCGGTCGGCGGTTGGACACCGAACCGCAGGGCGCCTCGTTCGAGTCGATCGAGGAACCGTTCGCGGAACTCCGCCGGAGTCCCGTGGGTCGACCGTTCGGGCTCCGCGCGGGCGGCGGCCGCGGGCGCCGCCGAGCCGATCGACCGGCGACGGACCGGACGGGTGAGCCGCTTCGCCCGGCGGAGGTGTTCTTCGAATCCGGCGACGGCCCGGAGCGAGCGCCGGGAGCGGATCCGTTCCAGGGCGAGCACCGCCCGATCACGATCGGTTCGCGCCCTCGCGAGCTGATACTCCAGGACCACCGAGGCCGAGAGGAGGAGATCGCGCTCGGCTGCGGCCCATTCCTCGTCGGCTCGACCTCCGACGTCGGACAACCCATCGTTCACGTCGTCCCCCGGAGGTCGGCGATCGTGGCGAGCAGCCACGGAATGGTGTCCCGGAACGCCTCTTCCCAGCTCGACGGCAGGTCGAGACGGGCGGCCGGCCGGTCGCCGTTCCCTTCGGCCTCGACCAGCGAGCCGACCTCCAGGATCGCGTCCGCGATCGCCTCGGGATCGGGCTCGACCGCGACGAGGCTCGGAGAGATCCGCCGAAGCCCTTCGGCGGTCTTGGACGAGAACACGTTCGTCACGACGCGGCCGCCCGTCGCTGCCATCTCCAGCGGCGGGTAGCTGGTGTGCGGCGAAAGCATCAGCGCAAGCATCAGGTCGGATGACGAGATGAAGGCCGCGTAGCTCCGGTAGTCCAGCCAGGGCGACGGACGGAGCGTCTGTCCGTGGCCGAGATCGAGCTCCGGCACGTCGGCGCCCACGGAGACGACGTCCCATCGAGCCGGATCGAGAGCGCCCCGCTGGACCGCGAGCCGGATCGCACGCAGGCCGAGGTCAAAGCAATTCCGCTCATTGCGCGGGCGGCCGTAGAAGACCAGCCGACGTCGCGTGCCCGTCCCGGAGCTGGACCGGAACAGGTCGCGGTCGACCGACGGCTCGAACGACGTCCAGGACGCGCCCCCGTCGAGACCGAGGTCTCCGACGTGCTGGGACACGAAATGGTCCCGAAGGAAGCGCTCGTTGAAGATCGGCCTGACGGGCATCCGGTAGGTGGCCAGCGCCAGGGCGTGAGGAGTCGACCAGGCAAAGAACCCGGCCTCGAAGTCCTGGATGAGATAGACGAAGGCCGGTGCGCTCGTATGGGGCAGCGCCGCAGCGGCGAGATAGGCCGTCTCCCAGGAGGTCGCGATGAACACGTCATCGGGCGCGACTTCCAGCGGGTGCTCCGGGTCCACCGCGCCGAGCGAGGTCGCCGGGCCCAGCGGCCCTCCGACGAGCTGCTCGATGTGCTCGCGGACGAGTTCCGGACGATCGTCGATCGGCCGGATGGCGGCGAGAATCCGAAGCGGGACGCCGTGGACCGCCAGCCGCGCGACGAGGTTGAGTGCGGTGTTCGGGCCGCCGGTCATCCGCGCCATCTCCAGGCCCGGCATCAGCAGGGTCACGCGAGGCTCGTCCGGACGCGGAACCTCGACGATCGGCGCCACCCGGACGAGCTCCGGGCCACCGGGGTCGCGGCGTCTTGCGAAGGGATCGGCGCGGCGTGGCTCCTCGACGAATGCCCTCGCGGCACGCGCGAACGGCCGCAACGCATGACGCGTCCGCTTGATCATCGTGCGGGCCTCGGGAAGACGAGCCCGGCGCGCGACAGGGCGACGATCATCGCTGCCGCGCGATCGCGGTGGGGACGTTGGCAGCCACCGAAGCCACCGCGGCAATCAGCTCGTCGGCCCGCCGCTCGAACGTGTGCCGGGCGAGCACGGCCCGCCGACCTCGTTCGGCGCGCTCGTGCCGCTCGACGGGATCGTCCATGAACCGGCTGATCGCCTGGATCGCATCGGTCGTGGTGGCGCACCCGACCGCTCCACCATCGAACTCCTCGTCGAGCCCCGGCACGTCGTCGGAGAGGACGAAGACGCCGCAGGCCAGGGCGTCGTAGATCCGGTTGGAGATGAACCCGAGCTCGCGCATCTCGGCGTAGTGGTCCGAGAGCACGATCTCCGCGCCCGTGTACCAGGCGGCCAACAGCTCGTTGGGGATCCAATCGCCCCGCAGGTGCTTCAAGTCCAGATACGCGCTCGTCCAGCCCTGTCCGTACACCGCCAGGTCAAAGCCTGACTGACTGGCCGCATCGACCATCGGCCGGCGCTGGCCACGCGAGCTCCCGACGAAGAGGAGCTCGCTGGACGGCCCCCCGGCCGTGGGCTGGAAGCGAGCCGGATCCGTGGCCTGGTGGAGGCTCGCGACGGGCACGTCGGTCAGGCCCCGGAGGATCTCCGCGAATCGATCCGACGCGACCAGGACGAGGTCGTATCCCACGCAGCGGTCGCGATCGATGCGGTCCGGATGGCTGATCACCCAGAGGAGGTTGGTCTTGCCCGGCAACGGGCGTGGGGCGCGAGCGCCGAAGATGTGCAGTGCGACGTCCGCCCGGCGCGACCCGGCCGCCCACTCGCCCTGGACATGGACCGTGGTCGGGCGTCCACGCCGGGCGAGCTGCCGTTGCAGCGATCTCGCGAAATACGAGTCGCCCCACGAGCGGGCTTCGTCGGAGGTTCGAGGCCCGATCGCGATCGCCCATCGCTCGGCCTGGCACCAGTTCCGGACGATCTCGCGCAGCTCTGCGGCGCGCCCGGCATACGTGTGCCGTGCGAGGACGACGTCCCGGTATCGATCGATCAGCTGCTGGGTCTTCGCGGCATCGGCGAGCAGTCCGGACGCGGCAAGGACGAGATCGGCGGGGGTGGTCCACGTCGGAAACTCCGAATCCATGAGCTCGGCCGCGCCCGTCCGATTGTTGCTGATGACGATGGCGCCGCTCGCAAGTGCGTCGAACACGCGCGAATTGAGCTGTCCGAGATCGCGGGTCGAGCCGTCGACCGCGTCATCGACGACGATCCGCGTGGAGCGGTAGACATCGGGCACGCGGTCGTACGGGAGCGGACCCCGGCTCAGGCTCTGCATGGCGGGGACGTGCTCCCAGCCGTGGCCCCAGACGCCGACACGAACGCCGGCGTCGGAGACGGCCGGCAAGGCCCGCGCAACGTCGCGTGGCCTGGAGAAGAAGCTTCCGACGAAGGCCACATCGGTCTCGAGCGCCGGATCCGGCGAGCCGGGCGAGAACCGCTCCGGGTTCGTCGCCAGGGGAAACACGACCGATTCGGCCGCCGTGCGAGCGTCGATCACGGCCTTCGCCGCATGCGACGAGGCCAGGACGATGTCGTAGTCGTCGAACCACTCCCGGCCGATCCACTGATCGGTCCAGCTCCGGACCCAGGCGATCCGGATCAACCCCGGCGGGACGCGTGTCAGGTCGAACAGATCGATCAGGGCGAGGATCGCGTCGAGATCCGGCGGAAGCTCGTACCAGCGTTCGTGGCGTCGCTCGAGATACGTGACCCGCCAGCCGATCTCCGTCAGCCGATCGCCGAGCTCGTGGGCGGTGTACCAGTCCCCGAACCCTGCGGATTCATCGTTGTCCGTCACGGTGATCCCGATGTGGAATCCATCCTGGGACCATGCGCCCTCGGCCGCCAGCCGGTCCCGGACGACCGCCCGGTAGACGTGGCTGGTCCAGCGCGGGTCAGCCGCGTCCATGGGCGGTTCCGCGGCCTCGGCGTGCAGGAAGAGCGCGCGCGGATCGATCGCGATGCGCCCGTCGCCGGCCCGCACGTCGAGCGCCGGGGCAAGGTCGTCCGGAACGTCGAGATACGGCCGTTCGAGATCGAGCGCAGTTCGACGCACCGCCAGGCACGCCGCGGACGCGGCGGGCACGATCGGCAATTCCGCGCCGAACGCCCCGAGCGGATCACCGCCCCTGTCCATCGGGATCGCGACCGGCCGCCCGCCGATGATCTCGATCGAACAGCCCATCCCGGCCAGGGTCAGGTCCGGTGCCTCGTGCAGCGGTCCGCGCACGGGACCCTTGCGACGGGGCAGGACGAGACGACCGGACACGGCGTCGAGATCGGGCCGCTGGTCGAGCGTCGCGATCAGGCGGGCGAACGATGCATCGTCCAGGGGCTCGACATCGTCGTGGACGAAGAGGACGACCTCGGGCGCGAACGCCTCGGACGCGCGAAGCGCCTCCGCCCATGACGCATGGATCGTGACGTCCGTCGACGGCGACGCCTGCGGGCCGTCCGCGTCAGGCCTCGCCGCTGCCGACTGGATCAGCGCGATGCGGACCTCTGTGGTGGCGGTTGCGAGGCTCTCGAGTGTTCGCGGCAGCCGCGGAGAATCGGCGGTCGATCGGATCAGTGCGAGCACGCGGGTGGACGACACGACCGGCAGCGCGGCTCTCGCGGACGAGCGCAGGGCCTGGAGCATGGCGGCCTCGGCGGCAGCGCTCGCTCGCACGCGATGACTGCCCTCCGGGGCGGGAAAGAGACGGCCGATGGAGCGATGCGACCGAGCGGCGCCGATGCCGATCCGGACACGTTCGCTCCTCCGGACACGGCCGATCAGGCGACGCGTTGCGGAGGTGGCGGACAGCGTCATCCGCACGAGCGGTCGCCCTTGCAAGGCGACCGCGGTCGCCCGGGCGCGATCCCGCTCGCGGACAAGGTCGTCGAGCGCCGCCCGCTCGTCCACGACCGTTTGCGCGAGCACGTCGAGCTCGCGCACGTCGTCGGCAGACCGGGTTGGGACTGTTCGGATCGGATCGGTGGGCGTCGGTTCTGGGCGACGTCCCGTCATCGGGCGGCTGCGGCTGTTGCCGGCCGGTCCGGCCGGTGGCACAGGCCGACGCCGCGGTTTCGCAACTCAGGCATCTGCCCACAGTATGGAGCCCGGATGCCTTCCGGACCGGGCCAGGCGCTCCATTGTGCCGCGACCGGACGGCCCGGAATCCGTGCTACGCTCCCGCGCGACAAATGGCCACCACAACGGTTCGTCCGGCTCGCCCCATCCGTCGGTCCAGTCCCTTCGCCGTGATCGGCGAGGGCATCCGCGAGACCTGGTCGCGGCGTCGCCTCATCCGTTACCTCGTCCGAGCCGACCTCCGCCGGCATGGCGCCGACACGCTGCTCGGGAATGTCTGGTGGTTCCTGGATCCGCTCCTCCAGATGGCGGTATACGTCATCCTCCTCTCGGTGATCTTCGCGGTGAAGAAGCCGGACTACCCGCTCTTCGTGTTCTGCGCGATCCTCCCGTGGAAGTGGTTCACGACGACCGTCAACGACGGCATCGTGTCCGTCACGGCGCGGGAAAAGATCATCAAGCAGGTCGCCTTCCCGAAGATCGTTCTCCCGGTGGCGGCAACGGTCGGCGGCGTCGCCAACTTCGCGTTCGGACTCGTGCCGCTCCTCCTCATGATGATCGTGTTCTACTCGGATCGGCTGACCGCCACGATCTTCCTCATCCCGGTGATCGCGGTCGTGCAGTTCGCGTTCAGCATCGCGGTCGCGATCTTCGCCTCGGCGACGAACGTCTTCTTCCGCGACCTGGGCAACATCGCCCGGCACCTCCTCCGCCTCTGGTTCTACCTGTCGCCGGCTCTGTACAGCTACGACGACGTCGCCAGCAAGGGCCACGGCCTCTTCGGGGTCCTGCTGTCGCTCAACCCGTGGACGCCGATGTTCGAGTCCTACCGGGCCGTCATCTACGACGGCACCCTGCCGGCATGGGGCCCGCTCGCGGGCGTCCTCGCGCTGTCCCTCGTCCTGGGTTCGCTCGCGACGCTGTACTTCAAGCGGCTCGAGCCGGCCTTTGCGAAGGTCCTGTGATGACCCGGCCGCCGATGGTTCGCACAGCCTGGTGACGACGCCTCCGTACGCGATCGACGTCGTCGATCTCGGCGTCCGCTACAACCTCCGGCTGACGCGCCAGACCACCGTCCGCGGTTCGTTCCGGAACCTGCTCAAACGGGAGTCCGGACCCAAGCATTTCTGGGCCCTGCGTGACGTGAGCTTCCGGGTGGTCCACGGCGAGAGTCTGGCGGTCATCGGTCCCAACGGCGCTGGCAAGAGCACGCTGCTCCAGATGCTCGCCGGCATCCTCCGGCCGAATGAAGGCTCGGTCGACGTGATCGGCAAGATCTCGAGCCTTCTGACCCTCGGGGCGGGGTTCGACCAGGACCTGACCGGCCGCGACAACATCCGCCTCGCGGGCGCCTTCCTGGGGCTCGAGCACCGCGACGTCGAGGAACGCCTGCCCGGGATCATCGACTTCGCCGACATCGGCGAGTTCATCGACGCTCCGATCAAGACCTATTCCTCCGGCATGCGGGCGCGCCTCGGGTTCGCGATCGCCACGTCGACGGATCCGGACGTCCTGCTGATCGACGAGGTGCTCGCCACGGGCGACGCGGTCTTCCGCTCGAAGAGCAAGGAGCGGATCATCGAGCTCACGAAGGCGGCCAAGGGGATCGTGCTGGTGACCCACGACATGAACTGGGTCACCGACTTCTGCAATCGGGCGCTGCTTCTCGACCACGGCCGGGTGATCTACGAGGGGCCGCCGGCCGACGCGGTCGCCCTCCACGAGGAGCGCTCGGAGCAGCAGCGAGTCGCCCGTGAGGCGGAGCTCCAGCGGCGAATGAGCGCACCGGTCAAACAGGCGAACGCGACCCGGCCTTGACGGCGCGGCGATCGCCGGCGGTCCATCCCGCGGTCCCGATCGACGTCCTGACCGTCGCCTCGTGGTTCCCCGGCGCCGACGACCACGTCCGCGGCCGGTTCATCGCCGATCAGGTCGAGGCCGTGGCAGCGACCTCGAGATGCCGGGTCGCGGTGATCACCTTCGTTCCCGCGCGCCTCACTGGCGGGGCGCGGACCCGCTCGCGGCAGGCCGCGACGATCGCCGCGCTGCAGGGGGAAGCGGTCCGGACGGGGGACCCGCTCGCGGCGTCGTGGTCCGATCGAACGCCCCAGGTCCCGCTCGTTCGCTTGACGATCCCGGTCGGCGTGACGCGCGAGACCGGGGCCGCGCACGAGGCGATCCATCGTCGCAACGCCCTCGTCCCGCTCGCTCACCGCCTGCGTTCGATCGAGATCCGCGCTCCGGCCGGCGACGGACGAGCCTCGGCGCCATCACGACCGCGACCCGGCATCGTGCACGCCCACACGGGCTTTCCCGATGGTGCCGCGGCCGTCGGTCTCGCGGCGAGCCTCGGCTGGCCGTTGATCATCACCGAGCACGCCTCGTTCCTGGACGCGATCTGGTCGGAGCCGGCGCGACGCGCGGAGTACGAGCGGGCGATCGCGGCGGCCGATCGCTTCCTCGCGGTCAGCGAGGTCCTGGCGCGCCAGGTCCGGTCCGCATTCCCCGACCATGCCGGGAAGGTCGAGGTCGTGCCGAACGCCGTCCCGCTCGACCTGTTCGAAGCCGCGCCCCTGGCCGCGAGACGATCGGACGAGCTGTTGTTCGTCGGCACCCTGAAGGCGTCGAAGGGGATCGAGACGCTGCTCCGGGCGGTGGCGATCGCCCGTGATGGCCGCCCGTCGATCAGGCTGCGGCTTGTCGGCGACGCGCCGGACGAGACGATCGCGGCTCGGTGGCGGGAGCTCGTCTCGCAGGTCGGCCTCGGCGGCGCCGTGTCGTTCGAGCCTGCAGCCGATCGGTCGGGCGTGGCCGCCGCGATGGCCAGGGCCAGCGTGTTCGTCCACCCGAGCCCGCGCGAGACCTTCGGCGTGGTTGCGGTGGAGGCCCTCGCATCCGGGACGCCGGTCGTCGCGGTCGACTCGGGGGGCGTGACCGAGATCCTCGGCGCCGATCCGGCTCGCGTCGGGGCCCTCGTCCCTCCCGACGATCCGCAGCTGCTGGCCCGGGCGATCGGCGAAACCCTGGCGCGTCGACCGGAATTCGATCCCGACACGGTCCGGTCGATCGTCGCCGATCGGTTCGCCGCGCCCAGGGTCGCGGAACGGCTGGTCGACATCTACACGGCCACCGTTCGCACGAGTCGTCTCGTGCCGTCGGGGATCGACTTCGAGCGAGTCCTGCAGGCTGCCGACTCGACGATCCCGCCTCGTCGTGTCGTGGTCGTTGCCCTCGATCGGGAGCGGGCCGCTCGCGTCGTGGCAGTGGCAGGGCCGGGGGTGCGCAGTCGCGTGACCGTCCTGACCGAAGCCGAACCCTCCTCCGTCCCGGTGTCCGGCGTGGCGAACGTCGAACGGGTGGAGGCCGGACTTGCGGCGGAGCTTCGCCGACCACGGTCCGGAGCGAGACCCGCGACCGGCACAGGCGCTCGACTGGGCGGCGTCGCCCGTGGCTCGATCCGGAGCCTCCGTCGCGCCGTCGGACGGGACGCGGGGTCGGAGGCGTCGCTGCGCTCGGTCCGCGCGGCTCTCGACCGGCTCGTCAGCCCATCACCCAACGGGGGCGGTGAGGATGCGGACGGTCGTTCCGGTGGACCCGGGGAGGGCCCGATCATCGTGGCGGTCGACGGCCATGACCACCTCGCCGCGGAGCCGGTGATCCGGCGTCACCGAGCTGACCTCCTCGTCGGCAGCTGGCTGCGGCTCGCCCTTCCTCCTGTTGAACCGGGACCCGACCGGCCCGATTCCGTGGGCTGACCCTCAGCCGGACCTCAGTGGATCGCCAGGCCCTCGCGCCGAAGGATCTCGTCGGCGATCCGATCGCCGAGCACGCCCCAGTCGAACTCACGGACGGCGAGCTCGCGGGCCCTGGTCCCCATCGACCGGGCGAGATCCTGGTCCTCGAGGAGCCGCAGGATGGCGGCGGCAATGGATTCCGGACGGTCATCCGCGGTGACCAGCCCGACCTGGTTCGGCTCGACGATCGCGACGGTCTCCGTGCGAGGGGTGACCACGAGCGGGCGCCCGGCGGCCAGGGAATCGAACAGCTTGACCGGGAGGATCACGTCCATGTATTCGACGGCCGGATGGGGGATCGTCAGGACGCTCGCCTTGGCCAACGTCGGCCCGAGGTCGGCGTAGGGCGCCGTCGCGATCTGGATCCATGGACTCCCGGCGGAGGCTGTTCGCAACTCGTCCGCGTAGGCCTCGTCGCGGGAGGACGTCGCCGACAGCCAGAGGTAGAGGGTCACATCCCGGACGGTCTCCCGGACGAGCTGCATCGCGGCGATCAGGCTCTCGATGCCACGTCCGGGTGACGCGCCGGAAACGATCCCGACCGCGGGACGGTCCGGCCAGGGGCCCGGCACGACGTGCTCCGTGACGGTGCCCTGTCTCCCCACGATGATCCGGTCGAGGTCCAGCCCGAATGCCTCGGCGAAGGCACGGGTCGGCACGACGTGCCACCTGAAGGCGCGCTCGTTCCGCGTCCGGCGAAGCCGGAGCTCCGCCTCCCGCTCGGCCGTGAGCGGCAGGCCGAGGGCTCGAGATTGGGCGACGATGTCGTCGTAGATGGCGACCGCCACCGGGACCGTCAGCCGGTCGATCCGGTCCAGCCACGCCGGCGAAGCCCCCTCCGAAGCGGCCAGCATGGGACGCCGCGGCCGGAGGCGCCGCCACGGCTGCCAGAACCGGCCACGAACCGCGGCCTGGACCGCAGGCCAGCCGTCGACGACCGTCGCATCCGTTCGCTCGGCGAGCCTCTGGAAGATCCGGGCACGCCGAATCTCGCCTCCCCAGTTCCGGCCGCGGCCGGCACGCATGACCATCCAGTCAGGCTCATCCCTCACCGACAAAGGATATCGTCGGACGTGGTCGACATCGGCTCCGCCGCCGGGATCGGCAGAAGGTCGGCGCCCTGTCTCCGAGCACCCGACCGGTCCGCTGCCGGTGGCGCGCGACGATCC
>DATBPR010000023.1:0-3941 GCA_036561285.1 Candidatus Limnocylindrales bacterium
CTTTCCGCAGGCGTTCGTCCGGATGGACTTCCTGCGCGGCCTGCTGAACACCCTGATCTACGCCGTCCCGTCGGTCATCGGGACCGTGGTGTCCTGCAGCCTCGTTGCGTACGGGTTCGCGCTCGTCAACTGGCGGGGCCGGAACGTCGTGTTCGTGATCATGCTGACGACGATGATGCTGCCGAGCCAGGTCACGCTCATCCCGCTCTACGTGATCTACGCCAAGCTCGGCTGGATCAACACGTTCCTGCCGCTGGTCCTCCCGACGTTCCTCGGGACCCCGTTCTTCATCTTCCTGCTGCGGCAGTTCTTCATGGGGATCCCGCGCGAGCTCCTCGATGCCGCCCGTCTCGATGGCGCCAGCGAGCTGCGGATCCTCACCCGGATCGTCGCGCCGCTGGCGGCCCCGGCGCTCATCACGGTCGCGCTGCTGACCTTCATCGACAAGTGGAACGACTTCTACGGCCCGCTGCTCTACCTCCAGAAGCCGGAGCTCCGGCCGCTGTCCCTCTCCATCCAGGTGTTCCAGTCCGCCCACCGCACGGACTGGCCCCAGACGATGGCCGCGTCGATCCTCGTCGCGGCGCCGCTCGTGCTCATCTACTTCTTCGCCCAGCGCAAGTTCATCGAGGGAATCACCTTGACGGGGTTGAAGGGGTGACTGGAGGCAGGCCCTGAACATCACGACCCACCCATCCGGCAGTGCCAGTCATCAGACGTGAGGAGGACTTCGATGCACAGGAAATGGATCGGGTTGGCGGCGGCGAGCATGTTGCTCGTGACCGCCTGCGGCGGGTCGACGACGTCACCCGCGCCCGCGGGGTCGGCAGCGGCGAGCGCGGCCACCGGAGCGAGCGAGGCGCCGGCCGCGAGCGCGCCGGCCGCGGCCGTCACTCTGACCCTTCGCTATTGCTGGGGCGGCGAGGGTGAAGTCAAGGCGATGGAGAAGGTCATCTCGGCCTGGAACACCGCGAACCCCGACATCCAGGTCAAGGGCATCAGCGGCAGCATCAACACCGAAGAGATCGCCGCCGCCGTCGCCGGGGGCGCGCCGCCGGACATGGTGATCATGTGCGACAACGGCGCCGTCGCGGGCTTCGCCCACGACAAGGTGATCATGCAGCTCGATCCGCTCCTCGATTCGATCAAGGCGGACAAGAGCAACATCATCCCGGCAGCCCTCAAGTGGGTGACGTATCAGGGCGGGCTCTACGGGCTGCCCTTCGGCCAGGACACCTGGGCCCTCTACTACGACACCGACGCCTTCAAGGCAGCCGGTCTCGATCCGACCAAGCCGCCGACGACCCCGGACGAGCTCTGGGCCGACGCCGCGAAGCTCACGAAGGTCAACGCCGACGGGACCCTCGCCCGGGCCGGGTTCATCCCCGACGATCCGGACCGCAACCTCGAGTCGACCTCGAACCTCTTCAACTGCCAGACCTACGACGATTCGGCCAAGAAGATCACGCTGAACAGCCCCGAATGCGTCGCCTGGTTCAACTGGTACAAGAAGTGGTACGACACGTACAACAAGAACAACGCGATGGTCAATCTCGTCTCCACGCGGACCGGCGGTGACGCCGGGCTGATGATCAGCGGCCAGCAGGCCATGGCCATCTACGGCGAATGGGAGAACGGCGCTGCGTATCTCCCGCAGGCGGCCCCGAACCTCCACTACGCCACGGCGCCGATCCCGGCCGTCAGCCCGGACAAGTACGGCGCGGCGTTCATCAACGGCAACGCCTTCATGATCCCGACGGGTTCAACGAACCCCGAGGCCGCGGCGAAGTTCGGCATGTACCTCATGACCGACGAGCCATCGAAGACGATGGCGCTCCAGAACGCCAGCGTGCCGCAGCTGACGACGCTCCTGACCGACCCGCAGATGCTCGCGATCCCGAACCAGAAGACCTTCCTCGACCTGGTGAACCACAAGGACGCCTGGGTCACCCCGATGATCTCGGTCTACCCGCAGATCAAGGACGGCCTGGCGAGCGCATTGAGCGCCGTCACGACCGGCAACGCCGACCCGCAGAAGGCACTCGACGACCTGGCCAGCCAGGTCCAGGCCCAGCTCGACGCGAACGGGCCGTAGCCCTTGCACGTCGATCGACGGCCTTGACGTCCCGAGGCTGGCGCACCCGGCCGCCATGAGCCGCCACGGCTCTCGGTCCGCGCTCCTCCTCTCGATCCGCCGTCCCGGTCCTCCGGACCGGGCGGCGGATCATTCACGTGGGCCGCGCATGGCCTGCGACCGGCCGCTCGTCCGATGACGGGCCTGCCCGCCGCGGTCGACCTCCGGGTCGAGCACACCACGGATCCCATCGGCATCGACGTGCTCCGCCCGCGGCTGACCTGGCGCGTCGAGCTGGCGCCGCCGGCGGCGCACCAGTCCTCGTTCGCGATCGAGGTGGCGCGCGACCCTGCCTTCGCCCCGGCGACCGTGATCTGGTCGCGTGCCGACGTCGCAGGGTCCGACCCCGCGGTCGTCTACGACGGTCCGCCGGCCGGTTCTCGGGAGCGGCGGTTCTGGCGCGTCCGGGTCGTCGACGACCGCGGAACCAGAGGTCCATGGAGCGCTGGCGCATCGTGGGAGACCGGGCTGCTCGGCACGGACGACTGGATCGGTCGCTGGATCGCCTGGATCGATCCCGCGAAGGCGAGCTGGTCGTCACGGAGCCCGCTCCTCCGGCGGTCCTTCCGCGTCGCCGGACGGGTCGCTCGCGCCCGCGCTCATGTGACCGCGCTCGGGCTCGTGGAGCTGACCCTCAACGGCCGCCGCGTCGGAACGGACCGATTGGCGCCGGGCTGGACCGACTACCGGCTCCGCATCCAGTACGAGTCCAGCGACATCCTGGACCTGCTTCGTCCCGGAGAGAACGTCGTCGCCGCGCGCCTCGGGCGTGGCTGGTTCGCCGGCGAGGTCGGCTCGTTCGGGGCCGAGCAGTACGGCGACTACCCGGCCCTGATGGCGCAGATCGAGGTCGAGCTCGTCGACGGTCGTCGGACGGTCGTGGCGACCGACACGGCGTGGCGGGCCCATCCCGGGCCGCTCGTCGAGGACGACCTGCTGTTCGGCGAGACGGTCGACGCGCGCGACGAGCCGCAAGGTTGGGAAGAGCCCGGTTTCACGGACGATGCCTGGCAGCGGGTCATCGTCCGGGCGGCCCCGGGCGGCCGGCTCGTCTCGCGGAGGGAGCCCGGCGTGCGGATCGTGGACGACCTGGAACCCAGGGCGCTCACGAGCGCCGGGCCGGATCGCCAGATCGTCGACTTCGGGCAGAACCTCGCCGGGCACGTCCGGATCCGGGCAACGCAGCCCGCCGGGACGACGATCACGATCCGCCATGCCGAGGCGCTCGATCCGCGAGGGGAGCTCTACACGGCGAACCTCCGGACGGCGAGGCAGACCGACCGGTACACGTTCCGGGGCGATGGCGAGGAGATTGTCGAGCCACGGTTCACCACCCACGGCTTTCGCTACGCGGAGGTCAGCGGGCTGCCGGACCGGCTGGACCCAGGTCAGCTGACGGCCCGGGTCGTGAGCTCGATGGGCCCGGCGACGGGGTCGTTCCGCTGCTCCGACGAGCTCGTGAACGCGATCCACCGCAACGTCCTCTGGAGTCTCCGCGGCGGCCTCGTCGGGATCCCGACCGACAGCCCGCAACGAGACGAGCGACTCGGCTGGACCGCGGATGTCGCGGAGATGGCACCGAGCGCCCTGTTCCTGGCCGACACGGCCCCCCTCTTCGAAAAATGGCTCGTCGATCTCGCCGATGGCCAGCTCCCATCCGGGGCGTATCCCGACGTGGCGCCCCGGATCGGAGTCACCGGGTCCGGCAACGCCGGCTGGGCGGATGCCGGTGTGCTCCTCCCCTGGATCGTCCATCAGCGGACCGGCAACCTCGGCGTCATCGCTCGACAGTACGACTCCATGCAGA
>DATBPR010000024.1:0-2863 GCA_036561285.1 Candidatus Limnocylindrales bacterium
GAGGTGACGTTCTCCATCTGGGGCGAGCGAGGCTCGTTCGATCTCCTCGCATTCCACCCGCCGAGCGGATCGCTGTTGGCGGTCGAGGTCAAGACGGTGATCCCGGATTTCCAGGCCATGATCGCCGGGCTGGACCGGAAGGCGCGTCTCGCCGGGGAGGTCGCCGCCGAGCGTGGCTGGCGAGCGACAACGACAAGCAGGCTGCTGGTCGTCGAAGCCGGATCCACGTCACGCGATCGGGTCCGGCAACTTGATGCGGCCGTCAGCGCGGCCCGCCGGCTCGTGGCGCGCTGGTTCGGACCTGGCTTGCGCACCCCTCTGGCTCCGTTTCCGGCCTGCTGTTCGTCCGGAGCGCAACTCAGGGCGACCGTACGCAGCGGGCCGCAGGACGGCAACGCGTCCGTCGATCTCGAACAGGACGAAGCGCAACTCAGGCGGGCGCTCCGGAGCGTTCGGAGCCGGCGTCTGCGGTCGCCCGTGCGTAAGGCGGTTCTGTGTTTGCGCACCGCATCAAGTCGGTCGGTTCGGCCCGGCGAGGGCCCAGAGCGACGGGCGCGCAAGCACGTTCGGAGGGGTTTGACCCCTCTGGAGGGCTCCGCTATGCTCCGGCGGCCCTGCCACCCGGCGGCCGTCACGCTCAGCGGAGCGGCCATCGGACCCGGCCGGGCGATCCGTGTCGCCGGCGGCTCCGAGCGAGCGGATCCCGCGCACGACCTCGAGCCCGAGGAGGTGAACCGGGATTGGCAGAAGTCCGAGTGGGTGAGAACGAGACGTTCGAGAGCGCCCTCCGCCGCTTCAACAAGAAGATCCAGCAGTCCGGCATCCTCGCCGAGGCTCGCCGTCGCGAGCACTACGAGAAGCCGAGCGTGAAGCGGAAGCGCAAGGAAGCGAAGCGCAAGAAGAACGCCCGGGCGCAGGCCGGCTGATCGGCCCGGCCCCGGAGCCGGCCCCGCGCGAGCGGAGACCGGACCGGACCGGAGCCATCGCCAGCCCGAGGCACACCGCCTCGCCCGCCCCAGGGCGACCGGATCGCCGTCCGCTGACGCGGCGACGATCCGTTGCGTCAGGCCAAGCTGGCCCGCCCGCCCGAGGTAGCCATTCCGGTGTCCCTTCGAGATCGGATCCAGGCCGACGTCACCGCCGCGATGCGGTCCGGTGACGCGTTGCGCCGCGATGTCCTGCGGATGGCCCAGAACGCCGTCTATCTCGTCGAGAAGCGCGAGGGGCGCACGCTCGGCGACGACGAGATCGCCGCGATCCTGACCCGCGAGGTCAAGACCCGCCGCGAATCCGTCGACGCGTTCCGGAAGGGCGGTCGCGAGGACCTCGTGGCGAAGGAAGAGGCCGAGATCGTGATCCTCGCCGAGTATCTGCCCGAGCAGCTCGACGACGGCGCCATCTCCGCCCTGGTCGACGAGGCGATCGCCGCGACCGGCGCGTCCAGCGCCCGTGACATGGGCAAGGTCATGGGCTGGCTGGCTCCCCGGACGCGTGGCCGCGCCGATGGTCGCCGCGTGTCGGAGCTCGTGGCCGCTGCCCTTGCCCAGGCGGACCTCGCCGCCCATGCCACCGCGGGCCACGGCCCGGACGGCGGCTGAGCGTCCCACGACTGTGACCACCGGGTCGAGCCGATGCTGAGCCCTCGCCGCGCCCCCGATCCCTCGCTGGCGTTCACCCGCCGCGACGCGTCGCGGTTCCTGATCGCGGCGTTCCTCCTGATCCTGTCCCTGACGGCGATCTTCGCCCTGGACCTCGTCCCGCAGCGCCTCCAGATCGCCGAGGGCGACGTCGCCTCCGCCGACATCGTCGCCCCGCGGTTCGCGTCCTACATCGGCGTGCTCGAGACGCAGGCCGCCAGGGACGAGGCGAGCCGGACCGTCGAGCCCGTCTACGACTACAGCACCGAGAAGGCAATCCGCATCGCCGGCGTCCAGCTCGCCCTGTTCGACGGCAAGGTCGCGCCGATCGACAACGCGTTCGCGGCCGACGTGAAGCCGGAGGCGCGCCAGGCCGGCCTCGAGGCGGCGCTCCCCGGCCTGAGCGACGCGGCGCGGACGACCCTCCTCGCGCTGACGTCGGATCGCTGGAAGGCGGTCCGGGCGGAGGCCTCCCGCGTGCTCGACGCGACCGAGCGCGACGAGCTCCGCGACACCGACGTCGAGACGAAGAAGGTCGGCCTGTCCGGGCAGATGGCCGGCGGCCTCGACGACGGGGAGCGGATGCTCGCCGCGGAGGTCATCGCCCCGCTCGTCGTCGCCAACAGCTCGTTCAGCCCGGACCTGACCCAGCAGGCGCGGGACCGCGCCGCCGAGGCCATCCCCAACGTGATCGTGAACTACGACCAGGACGAGACCATCGTCCGGCGCGGCGAGAAGATCACCGCCGCCGACATCGAGGCGATCGACCAGTTCGGCCTCCGCGACGCCCGGCCCGACGTGCTCCGGCTCGGAGGTTGGTACCTCCTCGCGACCCTCGTCGTCGCGGTGCTCCTCGGATGGATCTGGCGCTTCCGGCGGACGCTCTGGAACCGGACGAACGCGATGTTCCTGATCGGGCTGATCGTCGTCGGGACGGCGCTCCTCCTGAAGCTCACCGGCGGCAGGCCCGGCCTCGCCTACATCGTCCCGACCGCGGCCGCGGGGATGCTCCTGACGATCCTCCTCGACCCGGGCACGGCGACGATCGTCATGGGCCTGATCGCCCTGATCGGCGGGGCCGTCAACCCGAGCAACCAGCTCGAGATCACGACCTACATCTTCCTCGGCGGGATGGCCGGGGTGATCGCGATCCGGCGCGGCGACCGGCTCCAGGTCTTCGTCCAGGCCGGGCTGCTGATCGCGATCGTCAACGTCCTCGTCGTCGC
>DATBPR010000025.1:0-3847 GCA_036561285.1 Candidatus Limnocylindrales bacterium
CGAGCCGGCCGTCGAGGGGAGCGGGGACGAGGACCGGCGTCGGCGCCGGGGAGGGGCTCGGCGAGACGCTCGGCGACGGCTCGAGGGACGGAGACTCCCCGCCCGAGGCGGACGGCCCGGCCGGCTGTGACGGCGGCGCGCTGCCGAGGGCCGCGACGAGCCCGGAGCCGGCCGGCGACGAGGCCGACGGACCGGAGGAAGTTGCCGCGTACGCCCCGACGGCCAGCCCGGCCACGACCGCGACCGCCGCGAGGGGGAGGATCGCCGCGCGCTTCAACGTGTCAGTCCTGGAGTGGGAGGCATCTGGGGGTCCCTCAATGCAGCGCGCGGACGGAGCGCGGGTTCGGGCCGGCAGACGGTCGCACGGCAGTGACCGGCCGCAGGATACGCCATCTCCCGATTCACGCCCGTCTCGGACGATGCGCACGGTCCTGCCGTGACGCTCTCGGGCCATCGCGGTAGGCTGACTCGCCACCGCCTCGGGGAGCCCGCCGACGGCGCGACTGGCGCGAGGAGACGCACATGGCGGAACGCGACACGCCCGAGACGACGGATGCCGGCCTGGCCGGCGCCGAGGAAGCGGCCGCTCGCGAGGCCGCCGCGGAGGCGGCAACCGAGACGAGCGGAGCCGCCCGACCGGGCGTCCCGACCGTTCGTCCGAAGGCGCGCACCAGCGGCCGTGCCTCGGGCGCCGCGGATGCGGGCAAGGGGACTGCGAAGACCGGTTCGAGCGCGGGGCGGGCAAAGGGACCGGCCGCGACAGGCGCGCAGCCGGCGGCGGCCAAGGCCTCCGGGCCGGCAACGGCGCGCGCCGCGCGGGCTACGGCGGCAGCGGACGCCACGGCCCGGGACGAGCCGGCCGCAGCGACGGTCACGATCCTGCCGTCGGAAGCGCCGCGATCCGTGAGCGGCGAGACGCTCAGCTTGACCCAGGGCGGGATCCAGAGCGTCCAGGCGACGAACGTCGACGTCCACCAGGGCGGGATCTTCTCGGCTCGGGCCACGGACATCGCCCTGTCCCAGGGTGGCGTCGTGCTCGCCCGCGGCGAGCGGGTCTCCGTCGAGCTCGGGGGCATCGGGGCGGCCTTCGGCGGGGAGGTCCACCTGACCCAGTCCGGGGCGGGCTCGATCCTCGCCCGGGAGGTCCACCTCGAGCAGTCGATCGTGCGGACGGTCGTGGCCAACGAGTTCCACGCCGAGCGCACGACGGGCGTCCTGTTCCTGCTCGCCCGCAACGTCCACGGTGACGTCCGGACCCTCCTCGACTGGCGCGGCGCGCTCGCCCTCGGGGCCGCCTTCGGCGTGGTCTCGTCGCTGGTCCGGCGGCGCCGTCGCTGATCCTCCGCGCCCGGGCCAGCCGGCCCGGCGAGGCGCCACCGGCCCGCGTCCTGCGACAGCCGGCGGCGGTCGGGGACGGGCCCCGGGCTATACTCCCGCCACTTCCGACGACCGCCCAGCAGGAGCCTCCACCGACCCGTGATCGATCCCTCCGCGCGCGTCCATGCGACCGCGGACCTCGAGCCCGACGTGGCCGTGGGGCCGGGGACGAGCATCTGGCACCGGGCCCAGGTCCGGACGGGGGCCCGCCTCGGCGCCGACTGCGTCGTCGGGCGTGACGTCTTCATCGATGAGGGCGTCACGATCGGCGACCGGGTGAAGATCCAGAACCTCGCCCTCGTCTACCACGGCGTGACGGTCGGCGACGGCGTCTTCATCGGGCCGGGCGCGATCCTCACGAACGACCGCTACCCGCGGGCGGTCACCTCGACCGGCGAGCTCGCCCGTGCCGCGGACTGGGTGGTCAGCCCGATCGCCCTCGAGGACGGCTGCTCGATCGGCGCCGGCGCCGTGGTCGTCGCCGGCGTCACCGTCGGCCGGTTCGCGACGGTCGGGGCCGGGGCCGTGGTCACCCGCGACGTCCCGAGCCACGCGCTCGTCGTCGGCAGCCCCGCGCATCGCATCGGCTGGGTCTGCGCCTGCGGGGCCCGCCTGGTCGACGCCGACGGCGAGCCGGCCGCGGCCGTCCCGCCGCCGTACGCGGCCCACCGCGAGCTCAGGTGCGAGAGCTGTGGGCGCGTCTTCGCCTACATCCCCGACGCCGAGACCCTCGAGGAGCGGTCCGGTCCCCGCCAAGGAGCACCCGCATGATCCCGATCGCCCGCCCCGACATCGGCCAGGAAGAGATCACGGCCGTGACCGAGGTCCTCCAGAGCGGGATGATCGCCCAGGGCCGGAAGGTCAAGGAGCTCGAGGACCGCTGGGCCGAGATGGTGGGCGTGAAGCACGCGATCGCCGTCGGCAACGGGACGCTCGCCCTGATGGCGATCTTCGCCGGGATCGGGCTCGAGCCGGGCGACGAGGTGATCACCGTCAGCCACACGTTCGCCGCGACGGCGAACGCGATCCTCTCGACCGGGGCGACGCCGGTCTTCGTGGACATCGAGCCGGACACCTACCTGATCGACGCGAAGAAGATCGAGCAGGCGATCACGCCGCGGACGCGCGCCATCTGCCCGGTCCACCTGTTCGGCCTCGTCGCCGACATGGACATGATCCGGGCGATCGCCGACCGTCACGGGCTGGTCGTCGTCGAGGACGCCTGCCAGGCCCACGGGGCGACGTTCCGCGGCCGGATGGCCGGGTCGTTCGGGCACGGTGCGTTCAGCCTCTACGCGACGAAGAACATGACGACGGCCGAGGGCGGGTTCGTCACCACCGACGACGACGCCCTGGCCGACTGGCTGCGGCTTTACCGGAACCAGGGGATGCGGGCCCGCTACCAGTTCGAGATGCTCGGCTTCAACTTCCGGATGACCGACATCGCGGCGGCGATCGGGCTCGCCCAGCTCGCCAAGCTGCCGCGCAACACCGAGAGGCGCCAGGCGATCGCGGCCGCATACGACGCGGCGTTCGGGGAGCTGCCGATCGGGCTGCCGATCACTCCGGACGGGCGGACCCACGTGTTCCACCAGTACACGCTCGATGTCGGGGGCGCTCGCGACGCGATCGTCGAGGACCTCCGCGCGGCGGGCGTCGGGGCGGACATCTACTACCCGATCCCCGTCCATCGCCAGAGCTACATCCAGGAGCGCGGTCTTCACGCGGAGCTGCAGGTCACCGACGCCGCGGCCGCCCGGACGCTCGCCCTGCCGATGTTCCCCGGCCTGACCGACGCCGAGCAGGACCAGGTGATCGGGGCGGTGAAGGCCGCCGTCGGGCGGCATCTCGGGCCGGACGCCCGGGGCGCGCATGGCGCGGGCGGCGACGGCGCCGCCGCGGACGGTGCGACCGCGGCCGGGGCGGCCGGGGCGGCGCGATGACCTGCGCCCGGCGGCCCGCCGGGGCGGCGCGATGACCGCTGCCTGGCGGCCTGCCGGCACCCGCACGCTGCGGGTCGGGCTCGCGGGCCTCGGGTCGATGGGCCGGAACCATCTCCGGATCCTGGGCGGCCGGGAGGACATCCGGCTCGCCGCCGTCGCCGATCCGGTCGGCGTCGCCCTCGAGGCGGCGACTGCCCAGACCGGCGCCCAGGGCTTCGCGGAGCCGCTGGCGATGATCGCCGAGGCGGACCTCGACGCCGTCGTGATCGCGGCCCCGACGACCGCCCACGTGCCGCTCGCCCTCGCGGCGATCGAGCGGGGGACGGCGGTCCTCGTGGAGAAGCCGCTCGCGGCCACGACCGACGAGGCGATGCGGATCGTCGGCGCGGCGCGCGAGACCGGCGTTCCGGTCCAGGTCGGCCACGTCGAACGGTTCAACCCGGCCGTCCTCGAGCTCGGCCGGCTGCTCGACGAGGGCTGGCTGTCCACGGTCTACTCGATCGCGTCGCGACGGGCCGGCCCGTTCC
>DATBPR010000026.1:0-2453 GCA_036561285.1 Candidatus Limnocylindrales bacterium
ACGGCCCGGCGCCGGCAAAGACGGGAACCGAGGGATCCGGGTCCGGCTCCGGATCCGGCACGTCCTCGTCGACCGGCTCGGGCACGAAGGAGTCGTCGGGCTCGGGCACGAAGGAGTCGTCCGGGTCGTCGTCGTCCTCCAGCACGAGCGACGCCGGCTGATGGCGGGATCGGCGGCGGACTGGATCAGCCTCGCCGAGGCGGCCGAGATCCTCCAGGCCGCGAACATCCAGTTCCGGCCCTCGACGATCGGTGGCTGGGCCCGCGACGGCAAGCTCCAGTCGATCAAGCTCGGCGGCCGCCGGTTCGTCCGGCGTGGCGAGATCCGGGCGCTCGTCGCCGGCCCACGCCGCGTCCGCGCCAGCGACCTCCAGCCCGGCCTGTTCGAGGAGATCCGGGACTGACCGGAGCCGGGGACGAGCCGGAGGCCCCCGCCCGGACCGGCATCCGGCAGCGGGTGGTCGCGACCGCGACCACGGTCGTGGGGCTGCCGCGGGTGGCGACGGGCATCCGCGTCTTCGACCGGTTCGGCTCGGTCGACGGGTTCCTGCTGGCCGCCGGCGTTTCCTACAACGCCTTCTTCGCGCTGATCCCGCTGCTCCTGTTCGTGACCGGCGTCGCCGGGCTGATCCTGACCGACGCGGCCAGCCGGGCGGCCCTCGTCGAGTCGCTCGCCTCGATCTTTCCGCCGATCAGCAGCATCGTCGAGGACATCCTCAACGGGATCGCCCAGTCGTCGCCGTCGGCCTCGATCATCGGCCTCGTCCTGGCGGGCTGGGGGACCAGCCGGCTGTTCGCGTCGCTCGAATCGGCGATCAGCCAGCTCGACATCGGCGAGCCGCGCCGCGACTTCGTCCGGTCGACGGCACGCCGCGCGGCATCGGTGGCGGTCGTCGGCGGGATCCTGATCCTCGCGCTGCTCGCGGCGCCGCTGCTGTCCTTCCTGGAGGACCGGGCAGGGGAGGGCACGATGATCCGGTCCCTGCTGGAGCTGATGCTCGCGGTCGTGCCGCCGATCCTCGCCGCCGTCGCCCTGATCGTCGTCTACCGGATCGTCCCGCTGATCCGGCCGAGCTGGCGAGCCGTCCTCGTGCCGGGGATCCTCGGTGGCCTCGCCCTCGTCGTCCTGACCCGGGTCTTCACGTTCATCGCGCCGCGCCTGCTCGCCGGCAACGTGGTCTACGGGGCGATCGGCACGATCCTGGTCGGCCTGACCTGGCTCGACTTCGTCTTCATCGTGATCCTGTTCGGCGCCGCGTGGGTCGTCGAGCGTCGCGCGCTCGAGGCCGCACGAGCCTGAGGGTCGGCCGGACGGTCAGCCCTGGCGGGTGCCGCAGCGGCGGCAGAACCGGGCATTGGCCGACAGCGAGAGGCCGCAGTTCGAGCACGGCTGGACGCCAGCGATCGGCGCCGACCCCCCGGCGACGGGCGGGGCGACGACCTGCTGGGCCGAGGCGGCCCACAGCGCGTCGCTCGGCTTGCCCGACCGGTTGGCGAGGAGGGCCATGCTCGGCGAATCCTCGGTGCCGGGCCGGACAGGCCACTGCGGCTCGCCGGACGCCTGGGGCGGCACGGCCGGCGGCATCGCGGGCTGCGCCGGCGGGACCGGCTGACCGGTCGGGCCGGCGGCCTGATCGGGAGCGAAGATCTGCCAGGTCGGCTGCTCGACGATGTCGTCGCGGACGGGCACGGGAGCGGCGTCGAGGGGGGCGGGCGCCTCCGGAGCGGCGACCTCGGCGGCGGCTGCGGCGACGGGCTCGGCGGGGACTTCGGCCGCGACCGGCTCCGCTGCCGGCTCCGCGGCGATGGGCTCGGCGACCGGGGATTCGGCGGCGAGGGGCTCGGGCTCGGCGACGGGCTCGGCGACCGGCGCCTCCGCGGCGACCGGCTCGGGCTCGGCACGCGCCGGCTCGGGGACGGGCTCTGGCTCGACGACGTGGTGGACGGCTGCCGCGGCGAGGACCTCGGCCATCCGGTGCACGTCGTCCGAGGGTGCGGCCTCGGCCTCGGCGGATGCGGCCTCGCCGGGTCGGTCAGGGGCGAACGCGGCGGCCGCGGCAGCGGCCGCCAGGGCGGCCGACTCGCGCTCGAGCCGGTCGGCCTCCTCCTGCTCCTGCTGACGGGCCTCGAAGGCCGCGAGCTCGGCGTCGATGTTCTGACCAGGTCGGAACCGCGTGAGCAGGTCGCTCGTCCGGGCCTGCCCCGAACGCGTCGCTGCCGCGATCGGATCGTCGTCCGTGGCCGCGGACAGGATCTCGGCCGCCACGACCGTCTTCGCGACGTCGGCGACGACGTTCCGCTCCGGCTCGGTCCCGGCCGCCACGACCTGGGCGTCGACCTCCGGCTCGACGGGCGCGGGCTCCATCGCCGCGGCCTCGATCGCCGAGGCCTCCATCACCGCGGGCTCGACCCACGCAGGCTCGACCGCGGCAGGCTCGTCCGCGAAGGCCGCCT
>DATBPR010000027.1:0-3227 GCA_036561285.1 Candidatus Limnocylindrales bacterium
CCGTCGGCTCGATCGGGGTCGCCGCATGGGCCGTCGACCAGCTCGAGGTCTTCGCCGTCTTCCCCGACGGCGAGCTGTGGGATCGCTACTGGGACGGGATGAGCTGGCACCCGTGGGAGACCCTCGGCGGAGAGCTCGATCCTGAGCACGGCGCCGGCGCCTCGTCGTGGTCGGCGGACCGGGTCGACGTCTGGGCGACGGGACGCGACGGCCGGACGTGGCACCGCTGGTGGGACGGCTCGCGCTGGGTGGAGTGGGAGCAGCTCGACTGATGCAGGAGCTCCGCCTCGGCGCCCTGTGCTGGAACCAGTACACGGGCTGGCCGGCCCTGCTCGAGGCCGGCGTTCGGGCGGAGCGGCTCGGCTACCACAGTCTCTGGACGTGGGACCACCTCTACCCGATCGTGGGCAGCAGCGACGGGCCGATGCTCGAGGGCTGGCTCACCCTGGCAGCGTGGGCCCAGGCGACCAGCCGGATCCGGATCGGCCTGATGGTCGGGGCGAACACGTTCCGGGAGCCGGCCTTGACCGCGAAGATGGCGACGACGCTCGACCACATCAGCCACGGCCGGGCGACGCTCGGGATCGGCGGCGCGTGGTTCGAGGAGGAACATGAGGCGTTCGGCCTCGAGTTCGGGAGCGGCTTCCCCGAACGGCTGCGCTGGCTGGGCGAGGCCCTGCCGGTTCTCCGTGGGATGCTCCACGGCGAGCGCCCGACCGCCCGCGGCGACCACTACCACGCCCATGACGTCCGGAACAACCCGCTTCCCGTCCAGCGACGGCTGCCGCTCCTGATCGGGGGCGGCGGCGAGCAGGTGACGCTCAAGCTCGTCGCCGAGTACGGCGACGCGAACAACGTCGGCGGCGGGATCGATCGGGTCCGGCACAAGGAGGAGGTCCTCCTGCGCCACTGCGAGGCGGTCGGACGGGATCCCTCGGAGATCGAGCGGACGAGCGGCCTCGGGGTCGTCGTGATCCGGGACTCGCGCGAGGAGGCCCGAAACGTCGTCGAGACGATCTTCGCCCGGAACGGCCGCGCGCAGCCGTGGGAGGACCAGCCGGTCGGCACGCCCGAGGACGTCACGGCGTTCCTCGCGCCGTACCTCGAGATCGGCTACCACCACCTCGTGGCGGGCTTCCCGAGCCCCTACGACGAGGAGTCGATGACCCGGCTCGCGACGGAGGTCGCGACGGGCCTCGCCGGCTAGCTCGCCGTCCCCGGCTAGCTCGCCGTCCCCGGCTGGTCCAGCCGGTCCGCGGGCGCACCCAGGCTGATCGGCCTGGACTCGCCGAGCCCGGACTCCTCCTTTTGCCGCGCCCGATGGCGGCGGGCCTTCGCGCGGTTGCCGCACGTCGCCATGTCGCACCAGCGGCGCTGCCCCGAGCGGGACTCGTCGTAGAAGATCCAGCGACAGGTGTCATTGGCACAGATCCGGAACCGCCGGTCATGGCCGTTGCCGATCTCGCGGACGACGGGCTCGGCGATCCGGGCCAGGACGTCGTCGATCGCGTCACCACTGTGGCTGTGGCCCATCAGGACCCCGTCCGACGAGGCCACGAGCTCGATCCGCTCGCGGGCGGCGAGCGCCCGGTTGACCTCCTCGATGGCCGACGCCGAGGGCCGGTCCTCGTGGGCAACCGAATGGGCGACGTCGCGGAGCGCGCTGCGCGTTCGGACGAGGCGCTGCAGCGCGGCGTCCGTGCCGGACTGGCGGCGCGCGAGGACCGTGACCTGCCGCGGATCGTGGATCACGCCGTGCTCGGCGAGCCAGGCCGCGGCGACGTCGAGGGAGGTGAGGCGCTCGACGAGTGCGCCGTCCTCGAGCTCGAGCGTGTTCAGGAAGTCGAACGCCGTCTCGAGGGGCAGCGGGGGATGGACATGGTCGGTCTTCGGCGGCCGGTGGGCCGGTGTTGCCTGCATCACCTAACCACTATAAATCGCTTGACAGGTTACGCGCAAGGGGCTAATCTACGACATGTAACCACCAATACATCTGATACCGGTTACGTCCCGGGAACAGGAGGCCCACGATGGAAGCCCTCACCGCAATCGTCGCGATCGTCGTCGGCCTCATCGGCTTCGACCTGTTCGCGGTCCTGCTCGGGTCCGACAGCCGCGAGCGCTCGTTCGACGACGAGCGCCAGGCGTTCTGGACGAAGAGCTGAGCCCACGGCCCGGCGCCGGAGCGCCCCGCCCGGATGTCGCCGGCGCTCCGGAGGAGATCACTATGTTCACGCACTACCACTTCCTCGCCCTCGACCTGGCCGCCCGGCGGTCCGCCGAGGCCGATCGATACCGCCTGGCGGCGGCCGCGAAGGCCGATCGCCACGAGGTGAGCCGGTTCCGCCGGCTCGTCGCCCGGGCCGCGGTCGCGGTCGCGCGCGCCGCCGACGACACCGTCGTCGGCTCGGCCCCCACGGCGGCCTGAACCCGGCCGAGCGAGCGCGGCGGGTTTGGGCGCCGGTCGACGGTTGGGAGCCGGCGACCCGCCCACCGAAACCGCCGGCGGAGGCCTCCGCGTACCTTGAGCAACGGGCGTTGGCCCGCCTCGCACCTCGGAGTTCCTCGATGTCCGCTTCTCGTGTCCTCGTCCTCCTCGCCGGCGCCGTTCTCGTCGTCGCGGCCTGTACGTCCAGCGCTCCCAGCTCCGCCCCGGTTGGCGGCGGCGGTGCCTCCAGCGCCGCTGGCGTCATCGTCAATGCGGCCTCCTCACCGGGTCTGGGCATGGTCCTGACCGGGCCGAACGGGCTGGCGCTCTACACCCACGCCGGTGACACCGCGACATCGTCGACCTGCACGGGCGCATGCGCCACGGCGTGGCCACCGCTCGATACGACGGGGCAGCCGATGGCAGGCACCGGAGTCACCGGATCGCTCGGCACGCTGACTCGTCCAGACGGCACGACCCAGGTCAGCTTCGGTGGTCACCCCCTGTACTACTGGCAGGGCGACACGAAGCCCGGCGAGGTGACCGGCAACGGCATCAGCGGCTTCACGGTCGCGACGGTCGGTGCGGCTGCTCCGCAGCCTCCCGCCTCGGCCGCTCCGCGGCCCCACGCCTCCGCGGCTGCGCCCGCCCCGAGCGCACCGGCCAGGTACAACTACTGAGGCCACCGCGCCTTCGTGTATTCGGAGGCCTCGGGCCCACCGTCTCCTCCCCGGAGCGGTGGGCCCGCGGTCAGGTTCGCAGGCGACCCCAGGCCTCGAGCACTCCCGCCGCGATGAGC
>DATBPR010000028.1:0-1940 GCA_036561285.1 Candidatus Limnocylindrales bacterium
ACGGGCACCAGGATCGACACGAACTTCGCAGCCGCCGTGGCCCGCGAGGTGCCGGTCATGCTTGCGGGCGGACTCGATCCGGCCAACGTCGCCGGCGCGCTCCGCGACGTCCCGGCGGTCGGCGTCGACAGCGCATCCGGCACCGAGCGGCTTCGGGTCCCCGGCGAGCGCCCGACCAAGGATCCGCTGCGGGTCGCCCTGTACGTGAAGCGCGCTCGCGCGGCCCGCGACGATCGCCCGAACACCCCGCCGCGGCCGACCGCTGCCCATCCCGGTCTGCTCCTCGCCGACGATCACGGCCGCTGGGGGATCGACCGCCAGTTCGGCGGCCGGTACGTCCCGGAGACCCTGATGGCGGCGCTCGAGCAGCTCGAGGCCGCGTACGCGGAGATCCGCCAGGACCCGGTCTTCTGGTCGGAGCTCCGCGAGCTCCTCGCCCACTACGCCGGGCGCCCGACGCCCCTCTACCGCGCCGACACCCTCGCCTACGAGGCCCTCGAGCGGGCCGTCGCCGTCGACCCGGTCGCCAGCCTGCCGCGCCGGCTCCGGCTCCACCTGAAGCGCGAGGATCTCGCCCACACGGGGGCCCACAAGATCAACAACGCCCTCGGGCAGGCGCTGCTGACCCGCCGCCTCGGCAAGGACCGGGTGATCGCCGAGACCGGCGCCGGCCAGCATGGCGTCGCGACGGCCACGGCCTGCGCGCTGCTCGACCTGCCGTGCGTCGTCTTCATGGGCGCCGTCGACATCGAGCGGCAGCAGCCGAACGTGCTCCGGATGCAGGCGCTCGGCGCGGAGGTCAGGCCGGTCACGAGCGGGACGGCGACGCTCAAGGACGCAGTCAACGACGCGATGCGGGACTGGGTCACGAACGTCGAGACGACCCATTACGTCCTCGGCTCCGCGATGGGCCCGCACCCGTACCCGACGATCGTCCGGGACCTCCAGCGGCGGATCGGCGACGAGGCGGCGGCCCAGGTCGTCGAGGCGGAAGGGCGTCTCCCGGACCTCGTCCTCGCCTGCGTCGGCGGCGGCTCGAACGCGATCGGGCTGCTCGACCGGTTCATCGGCGAGCCCGCCGTCCGCCTCGCCGTCGCCGAGGCCGCGGGGGACGGGATCGAGACCGGCCGCCACGCCGCGGCGCTCGCGGGCGGGACGCCGGGGATCCTCCACGGCAGCCGGTCGATGATGCTGCAGGACGCCGACGGGCAGGTCGTGGAAGCCCACTCCGCGTCGGCGGGCCTCGACTATCCGGGCGTCGGGCCGCAGATCGCGGCGCTCGCGGCCGCCGGCAGGCTGGAGGTCGCGGCCGCGACCGACGACGAGGCGTTCGAGGGCATGCGCTGGCTGTCCCGGACCGAGGGGATCCTGCCCGCGCTCGAGAGCGCCCACGCGCTGGCGGTCCTGCCGGTGCTGCTCGCCGGCTCGACAGGCCGGCGCGGAACCGGCGGCCGCGATCCGTGGCCCGAGGAGGCGGTCGTCCTGGTCGGGCTGTCGGGACGGGGGGACAAGGACCTCGCCTCGTTCGGCCGGTGGCTCGAGGCGCACGAGTCGTGAACGCCGTGGCCGTCCCGGAGGCACCGGCCCAGGCGGCGAGCGCCGGCACGAACCAGACCGCGGGCGCCCGGCGGATCGCCCGGGAATTCGAGCGTGCTCGCGCGGACGGTCGGATTGCCCTCATCCCGTACGTCGTCGCCGGCTATCCCGACGCGGAGACGAGCCTGCGGGTCGCCCAGGCCGCCATCGATGCCGGGGCCGATCTCCTCGAGGTCGGGCTGCCCTACAGCGACCCGCTCGCCGATGGGGCGACGCTCCAGCGCGCCTCCCAGGTGGCGCTCGCGGCCGGAGCGACCCTCCACGGCAGCCTCCGCCTGATCGAGCGGATCGCCGCCTCCCGGTCGTCGGTCCCGATCGTGCCAATGGGCTACGCGAACCAGTTC
>DATBPR010000029.1:0-9586 GCA_036561285.1 Candidatus Limnocylindrales bacterium
TGACGGCCGGTTCGACCTGGCACGCGGCCGGCGGCATGCACACGCTCAACGGCGACCCGAACGTCGCCCGGCTCCAGCAGTACACGATCCAGCTGTACGAGGAGATCCAGCGCGAGTCGGGCCAGGACTGCTCGATCCACCTGCCCGGCGGCCTGATGCTCGCCAGCGACGAGACCCGCATGGACTTCCTCCGGATGGCCGTCGCGCGCGGCCGCTACCTCGGGATGCAGCTCGAGATGATCAGCGCGAAGGAGGCCGCCGACCTCTTTCCCCTCCTCGACCCGCAGTACTTCATCGGCGCGCTGTACGACCACGTCGAGGGTCATGTCGACCCGACCGGCGTGACGCGCGCCTACGTCAAATGCGCCCAGCTCCGGGGCGCCGAGGTCCGCCAGCACACCCCGGTGACCGGCCTGAGCCAGCGCGCCGACGGCACGTGGGACGTCCACCTCGAGAACGGCGACCCGATCCACGCCGAGCATGTCGTCAACGCCGGCGGTCTGTGGGCCCGGGAGGTCGGACGGTTCGTCGGGATCGAGCTGCCGGTCCTCGCGATGGAGCATCACTACCTGCTGACCGACGACATGCCCGAGGTCGCCGAGTACAACGCCCGGACCGGCCACGAGATGCCGATGGGCCTCGACTTCGCCGGCGAGATCTACATCCGCCAGGAAGGCGGGGCGATGCTCCTCGGGACGTACGAGCAGAACTGCCGGCCGTGGTCGCCGCGGGAGACGCCGTGGGACTTCGGGTCGCAGCTCCTCAAGCCGGATCTCGACCGCATCACCCCGGAGCTCAGCGTCGCCTTCAGGCACTACCCGGCGATGGGCACGATCGGGATCCGCCGCGTCGTCAATGGGCCGTTCACGTTCGCGCCCGACGGGAACCCGCTCGTCGGGCCGGTCCGCGGGCTGCGTGGCTACTGGGTCGCCTGCGGCGTGATGGCCGGGCTGAGCCAGGGCGGTGGCGTCGGGCTCGCTCTGGCAGCGTGGATGACCGCGGGCGACGCCGGCGACTCGGGGATGGATATCTGGGCGATGGACGTTGCCCGCTACGGCGACTACGCGACGCTCGCCTACACGAACGCGAAGGTCCAGGAGAACTACCGCCGGCGGTTCCGGATCACCTTCCCGAACGAGGAGCTGCCGGCCGGCCGGCCGCTGCTGACGACGCCGATCCGCGACCGCCTGACCAAGGCGAACGCCGTGTGGGGCGCGACGATGGGCCTCGAGCACGCGCTCTGGTTCCAGAAGGCGGGCCTCGAGCCGGCCGAAGAGGTGACCTTCCACCGGTCGAATGCCTGGGAGTGCGTCGCGGAGGAGGTCCGGGCGGTCCGCGAGCGGGTCGGGATCACCGAGATCTCGAACTACGCGAAGTACCGGGTCACCGGGGAAGGCGCCGGCGCGTGGCTGTCGTCGCTCCTGACCCAGCGGATGCCGGCGCCCGGGCGGATCACGTTGACGGGGATGCTCAACGACGCGGGGCGGATCGTCGGCGAGTTCACCGTCGCGCGTCCGAGCGAGGCGGAAGAGTTCTTCCTCTTCGGATCGCTCCCGGCCGAGGTCCACCACTCGCGCTGGTTCCTCCGCCACCTGCCGCTTGACGGCTCCATCCGGTTCGAGGTGCTCGGGATGGGGCTGGTCGGGCTGTCGGTGACCGGGCCCTCGTCGCGCGACGTCCTGGCCGCGGTCGCGCCGGACGTCGATCTCTCGACCGAGGCCTTCCCGTTCATGACCTTCCGAAGGGTCGACCTCGGGATGACGCCGGCGCTGCTCGGCCGGATCAACTATTCGGGCGAGCTCGGCTACGAGATCTGGCTGGCGCCCGAGCACCAGCGAACGCTGTTCGACCGGATCATCGCGGCGGGCGAGCCGCACGGCCTGCGGCTGTTCGGGATGCGGGCGCTGATGAGCCTCCGGCTCGAGAAGAGCTACGGGACGTGGTTCCGCGAGTACCGCCCGATCTACACGATCCCCGAGGCGGGATTGCATCGGTACGTGAAGCTCGACCACGAGTTCGTCGGCCGGGCGGCGTACGAGACGGAGCTCGCGACCGGACCGTCGCGGCGGCTCGTGACGATGGTGGTCGAGCCGGACCCCGATGCGCCCGCGGATGTCATCGGGGACGAGCCGATCTGGCACGACGGCGCGGTCGTCGGGTGGGTCACGTCCGGCGGCTACGGGCATTCCGTCGGCGCATCGCTGGCGCTCGGCTATGTGCCGGCAGAGCTCGCGACACCCGACGGCCCGGGCGCCAGCGGCTACGAGGTCGAGATCGTCGGGCGGCGGCGGCCGGCTCGGCTCCAGCCCGAGCCGATGCACGACCCGCAGGGCCTCCGGATGCGCCAGTGACCGACGGCTCCGCGGCCGTTGGCGCCAGCGAGGGCCGCATCGTCGTCGACGGCGCGCCGGTCGGGTTCGAGGCAGGCGACTCGGTCGCGATCGCGATCGTCCGCGCCCGTTCCGTGCCGGGTCACGGCGGGTGTCTCTGCCTGACCGGCGACTGCGGGAACTGCCTGGCGGAGGTCGACGGGGTCGCGTATGTCCGGACCTGCCAGGTCGCGGCGCGGCCCGGAACGGTCGTCCGGCGGCACCCGCGGGAGGGCAAGCCGCAGCTGCCGGTCATCGACCTGAACGACCTCGGCCGAACACCGGTCGGTTCGGAGGTCGCGGTGCGGCGCGCCCACGCCGAACGGGTGGTCATCGGGTCCACGGCCGGGTCGCCGCCCGACACCACCGTCCTTGATGCGGCTACGGGCATCGAGGTCGTCGGGATCTATCCCGGGCCGAGCGTCATCGCCCGCGAGCCGAGCGGCATGCTCCACCTCACGGCCGACGAGATCGTGGTTGCCACCGGCGCCGCCGAGCTCCAGCCGGTCTGCGAGGGATCGGGCCTCGCGGGGATCGTCACCGCGGGTGCCGCCGCGCGGCTCCAGGAGGCCGGCGTCGATCCTGGCCGCACCGTACGCGTCGGGCGTGAGCTGGTCCGATTCGAGGGCAACGACGACGGACGGGTCGCAGCCATCGTCACGCGCGCCGCCGACGGCTCCGAGACGCGAACCGAATGCGACACCGCGGTCGTCGAGCTCGGCCGGTCACCGCGCGACCTGCTCGCCCGCATGACCGCCGAGCCCGGCGTCACTGCCGCAGGATCCGTCGCCGACGAGCACCCGTTGCCGCCCGCGCCGACCGCCGGCGTCGTCTGCCCCTGCATGGGCACGACCGTCGAAGATCTCCGCGAGGCGTGCGAGCGCGGCTACGAGGACCTCGAGCTGCTGAAGCGCGCCAGCTGGGCCGGGCTCGGGCCCTGCCAGGGCGCCGCCTGCCTGCCCCACGTCCGCGCGTTCCTGGCGGCCCGCACCGACATGATCCCCGAGCCGTTCACCGCCCGGCCGGCCGCCCGCCAGATCACGCTCGCCGAGGCCGCCGCGGACGTCGCGATCGATGCCTTCCGGCGGACCCCGCTCCACGACGAGCACCTCGCCCAGGGTGCGCGGATGGACCGGTTCGGCGGCTGGTGGCGGCCGTGGCACTACGGCGACGTCGTCGGGGAGTACTGGGCGGTCCGCGAGGGCGTGTCGATCGGTGACGTGTCGACCCTCGGGAAGGTCATCGTCAGCGGGCCCGACGTCGTCGAGGCACTCGAGCGGATCTACCCCTGTCACGTCGCGGACATCAAGCCCGGCCGGTCGCGCTACGCGCTGCTCCTCAACGAGCGCGGCCACGTGATGGACGACGGGATGATCCTCCGCGACGCGGACACGCGGTTCACCCTCACCTTCACCTCGGGCGGCGCCGCAAATGCCGAGATGTGGCTGCGCGACTGGATCGATACGTGGGGTCTCCGCGTCCACGTGATGGACCGGACGATGTCCCTCGCCGCGATCAACGTCACGGGGCCGTTCGCCACGGCCTTGCTCCGCCGCCTCGGGCTGGCCGAGCCGCCGCGGTTCCTCTCCCATGTCCGGGCGGCCGTCGCCGGCGTGCCGTGCCACGTCATGCGGCTGTCGTTCACGGGCGAGGCCGCGTTCGAGCTGCACCACCCCTTCGACCGGTCGGTCGAGCTGTGGCGGGCGCTGATGGACGCTGGACGGGACCTCGGGATCCGGGCGCACGGGCTCCAGGCACTGTTCGGGCTCCGATTGGAGAAGGGCCACGTGATCGTCGGGATGGACACGGAGCTCGACACGACGCCCCGGCGGCTCGGGATGGACTGGGCGGCCCGGATGGAGAAGCCGTTCTTCATCGGACGGGCAGCGCTGGAGCGGACCGCGAAGGTCGAGAACGAGCGGCGCTGGGTCGGGTTCGCGATGGACGGCGAGGCGCCGCCGGAGGGCTCGCCGATCCGGTCGATCGACCGCGGCGACGTGATCGGCAACGTCACCGGCGCGTGGACCTCGCCGCTGCTCGGTCGGGCGCTGATGCTGGGCTGGCAGCGGCTCGGCCGGTTCGACGGCGAGGTCGAGATCGACGGCCGCCGAGCGACCGTGACGCCGACACCGTTCTACGACCCGGAGGGGATTCGTGCCCGCGCTTGAGCCGGTCGCCGGCGTCCGGGTCGTGGCCGCGCCCGCGGCCCTCGACGGAGCCCGATGGGCGGGCGACGACGTCGAAGTCCTGCGGATCGCGCCGGACGAGGCCCTCGGGATCGGGGCGACGGGCGCGACCGTCGACGGCGATCCCGATGCGATCGTCGAGCCGGAGGCGGCGTTCTCGGTCGCGCTGCTCGACCGCGACGAGCTCGCCGCGCTCGCGGCGCACACGGAGTGGCCGCTCCCCGTCGACGGCCAGGCGGGCACGCTCGCCCAGGGCAAGGTCGCGGGTGTCCCCGCGAAGATCGTGGTCGGCGATCCGTCGCTGCTCGTGATCCAGACCGCGTACGCCGACGAGCTCGAGCGCCGGCTCGGATGGCGCTGACCGCATGACCGCCGCCGCCGCCGCCGAGGCCGTGGCCTCGCTCCAGCCGATCATCTGGCACGAGCCACACTCGTCCTACGACGTCGTGATCATCGGCGGCGGCGGTCACGGCCTGGCGACCGCCTATTACCTCGCGACGCGCCACGGGATCACGAACGTCGCCGTTCTCGAGGCCGACTACATCGCCTCGGGCAATACCGGCCGGAACACGACGATCATCCGCTCGAACTACGCGGTCCCGGAGGCGATCCGCTTCTATGACCACTCGCGCCAGCTCTACGCGGGCCTCGAGGCAGAGACCGGCGCGGCGATCTTCCACCGCGTGAAGGGCCATGTCTGGATCGCCCATACCGAGATGGGGATGCGGACCGAGCGGTCGCGCGTCCTGATGAACCAGGCGTTCGGCGTCGACACCGAGCTGCTGGACCCGGCCGGCGTCAAGGCGCTGATCCCCCAGATCGACCTGACCGGCGGTGGCCGCTATCCGGTGCTCGGCGCGTCGCACCACGTGCCGGCGGCGACCGCCCGGCATGACCGGGTCGCCTGGGCCTTCGCGTCGGGCGCGACCGCGCGTGGCGTCCATGTGATCCCGCACCGACCGGTGACCGGGCTGCTCCGCGACGACGCGGGGCGGGTCGTCGGCGTCGAGACGGCCGCCGGCCCGATCCGGGCGGGCGTCGTCCTGTCGGCGACTGCAGGCCGGTCGACCCAGGTCGCGGCGATGGCCGGCGTCCGCCTGCCGATCCGGACCCACCCTCTGCACGCCTTCGTCACGAACGACTTCGAGCAGGGACTCGACAAGATCGTCGCCTCGACGGAGCTCGCCTGCTACGTCAGCCAGACCGAGCGGGGCCAGATGCTCATCGGCGCCGAGTTCGACAGCCAGCCCTCGTTCAGCCGGATCTCGTCGTTCGACGCGCTCCGGAGCTACGCCTACAAGATCACGGCGCTCCTGCCGTTCCTCCGCTCGATGCGGATCCTCCGGACGTGGGCCGGGCTGTGCGACATCTCGGCCGATTGGAGCCCGATCCTCGGCGAGACCGGCGTGCCCGGGTTCCTGATCACGACCGGCTGGGGGACGTGGGGCTTCAAGGCGATCCCGGCCGGCGGCGAGCAGATGGCGGAGCTGATCGCGACCGGCCGCACGCCGGAGCTGATCGCCCCGTTCTCGCTGGAGCGGTTCCATCGCGATCACGCGCTCGCCGACCAGGCGTCGGCGGGGACGCGGTAGCCGGATGCACGAGCTCGATTGCCCCCGATGCGGCCGGCGCCCGCTGGACGAGTTCGTCTTCGGCGGCGAGCGTCGGACGACGCCGTCGCCGATCGACGACCCCGAGGCGCGCGACTTCGACGAGGTCTGGATCTTCGAGAACCCCGACGGGATCGCGACGGAGCGCTGGTTCCACGCCGCGGGTTGCCGGCGCTGGCTGACGGTGCGCCGCGACACGTCGGTCGATCGGGTGGTGGAGGTCGGATGACCTTCGACGGCTACGCCGGGCGGCGGCTCGAGATCCTCGCCCGTGACCGAGCACGGTTCGGTGCCGGCGCCGTCGCGGAGCTGCCGGACGCGCTTCGCGACCTCGGGGGCTCGTCCGCGTTCGTCGTCACCGATCCGGGAGTCGTCCGGTCCGGCGTCGCCGGTCGCGTGGTCGATCTGCTGCGCGAAGGGGGCCTCCTGGTCGACCGCTTCGACGGCGTCGAGCCGAACCCGGGGACGGTCGCGATCGAGCAGGGGAGCGCCCGGCTTCGAGCCTTCCAAGCGGGTGAGCCTGGTGATGGCGGTAGCCGCATCATCGTGGTCGGGCTCGGCGGCGGGTCGGCGATGGACTCGGCGAAGGTGATCGCCCTCCACGCATCCAATCAGCGTGCTGTCATGTCACTTGGCTACCACGATGAAACGGTCGCGCCGGGCCTCCCGGTGATCGCGATCCCCACAACGGCGGGCACGGGCGCCGAGACCAACACCTACGGGGTGATCACCGACTAGTCGGCCGGTCGCAAGGGGTACGTCGGCCACGAGAGCGTCCTGCCCAGGCTCGCGATCCTCGACCCGGAGCTGACGCTCGGGCTCCCGCCCGAGCCAACCGCCGCCACCGGCGTCGACGCGCTGACGCATTCGCTCGAGTCGCTGCTGTCGAAGAACCCGAACCCGCTCGCCGAGGCGATCGCGCTCGGAACCGTCCGGACCGTCGGCGCCTGGCTCCCCGTGGCCGTCGCCGACGGCTCGAACCTCGAGGCGCGAAGCCGGATGCTCCTCGCCGCCCACTACGCCGGCGTCGGCCAGCAGACCGGGACCGGCGTGGGCGCCGTCCATGCGATCGGCCACGCAATCGGGACGCGCGGCCGGATCGCCCACGGGACCGCCCTCGCGACCGTGATGCCGGAGGTGTTCGAGACCTACCTCGGTGTCCGCGATCGCGAGCTCGCGCTCGTCGCGGTCGCCCTCGGCCTCGCCTCGCCCCGGGATCCGGAGCCGGAGGCCGCGCGCGCCGCCATCGCCGGCATCGCCGATCTCCTGGCCCGGGTCGGCCAGCGCCAGTCACTCGGCGCCCAGGGACTCGGACCGGAGACCCACGAGACGATCGCCCAGGACGCCGTCGACGACGCCGCGATCAACAACAGCCCGCGCGTCCCGTCGAAGCCGGAGATCCTCTAGATGCTGGCTCGGGTGGGCTGACCCGCGAGCCGGGAGCGGCGTTCGAGCCCGGGGTCAGGCGGGGCAGCCCCAGACGGTCCCGACGACGTCCATCGTTCCCTTCAGGTGGATCACCCCGTCGGTGCCGGTCACGTCGTTGTCGAGCGTCCATCCGCAGGGGAGCTGGGTCCCGCCGGCGTCCTTCATGTGGACCTGGGCGCCGGTGCCCTTGTATGAGCCCGACTTGAGCTCCGGCGCACCGCTCGTGAAGGTGATCGAGCCGTCCGGTAGAACCGAGATGCTCCCGAACGTCCCCTTGTCGGACTTGATGGTGGTGCCGCCGGTGCCGATGTCGGCAGCCAGGCCGGGCTCCCATGCCCACGTCGCCGCGTAGAGCCCGGAGCTGACGAGGCTGCCGGTGACGGACGCATCCGTTGATCCGGCGCCCGCCGCGGTGCCGCTCGACGCCGCCGGGGCACCGCCGCTGCCGCCGCCGCCAGCGCCGTTGTTAGAGGAAGCTCCGCCTCCGATCTGACCAACCGAAGGCGTCGCGGCGCCGCTGCACGCCGCGAGGCAAAGAGTGGTCAGGACGAGAACGGCCGCGGCGATCCTGCCCGCAGGCCGACCGATGAAATCACCCATGGAGCGCACCCCCGCACGGACGGCGGCGGCGCATCAGCGCCAGGCGACGGCTCGGCCGCACGCGGGCAAGGTACGAGTCGTGGGTCTCGCGAGCGTTTGCGAGGACTGATCGAGGCGCCGACCCGAACGAAAGCGGGGCCGGCACCGGCCGACCCCGCTCCGCGATGGGCGACGACGCTCAGTGCGTCGCGGTGACCGTGCCGAACGCACCCGCCGCTTCGTCGTTCGGGCCGGCCGCGAAGAACAGCGTGTTCGTCGGGCCGTTGTTCGGCGCGCCGCCACCGAAGGCGATGCCCCACAGGCCGTCGATCCGGATCGGCCGGCCGTGGTCGCCACGGAGGACGCCGTCCGGATGCCAGCCATTGCCGCCCCGGGCGAAGGCATGGATCTCGCCGTCGCCGAAGTTGCCGACGAGCAGGTCGCCGCTGAACCCACCGAAGTCGCTCGGCGCCCAGGCGAGACCCCACGGCGCATTCAGCCCGCCGCCCCGGGCGACGCGGCCGAAGAACGTCCCGTCGGTCAGGAAGACGTCGACCACGCCGAGTCCCTGGCCATGGGCTTCGTCATTGCTGCCCGGCTGGGTCTTCGCGTAGGTCACGAAGATCAGGCCCTTGAGGTTCTGGATGCCGAACGGGGCATAGCCCTTCGGGAGCCTCGGGTCAATGAACGCCCCGGGCCACGTCTGCGACGCGAACGAGCTGTCGAACACGTCGATCCGGCCGTTGTGGAAGTCGGTCGCGTAGAGATAGGTCGCCATGCCCTTGCCGACGTCGGCGGTCGCGATGGCGAGGCCCTTGTAGACGGCGTCGCCGGCGTGGTCGCCGTTGCCGACCTCGGCGGTCGTCCCCAGGGCTCCGCGCCAGCCGGAGATCACCCCGGCCTCGCTGGAGAACAGGAACAGGTCGCCGTGGAAGTCAGCGGCGTTGGTGCTCGAGACCGTCCCGGTCGGGGCGCCACCGGGGATCGCGACGCGCAGTCCCTGTTTGGTGCCGTCGGCCTTGTAGAGGGTGGACAGGTCCTTGCCGTTGTCCGCGACCCACCACGGGCTCGTCGGGAGGCGGCTGATGCCCCACCCATTGACGAGGTCCCCGTCGGGTGTCGGCCCGGTCGCCAGCACGTGCACGCCGTAGTGGTTCCGGTCGTTGGCGGCGACCGGGATGGCCGCGACCAGGATCAGGCCGATCGCGGCCAGGAACGCGAAGAGTCGGCGAATGGCCATGGGGCGCCTCCGTCCTGCGCTGCGACGCGGCGAGATCTGGGGGCCTGGACGTCGCACCGATGCACAGGGCTACGGCTGACGACTCCGCCCGGTTTCGGCCGCTTCTTGCAATAATCAATACTAGTGTTAGAGTCCTTCGACACGGCAGCCCGGACGGACTGCGGGAGGACAGAG
>DATBPR010000030.1:0-1649 GCA_036561285.1 Candidatus Limnocylindrales bacterium
CCGGCTCGTCGTCGGCGGGATGCTGTTGAGCGGCATGTCGACGATGGTCGTCACCCCGCCGGCCGCGGCGGCGCGGGTGGCGGTATCGAACCCCTCCCACTCGGTCCGGCCCGGCTCGTTGACATGGACATGCGTGTCGACGAGCCCAGGCAGCAGCACCTCGTCCGGCCCGAGCTCGATGACCTCGGCGGCGTCGATCGGTTCGTCGAGTTGACCGACGGCGACGATCCGGCCAGCGGTTACCGCGATGGCCGCCGGGCCCTCGACGTCGCCGACGACGGCCCGGCGGGCCCGGAACAGCCGATCCACGGTCATACCTCGGCTCCCACCAGTTGCTCGGCGATCCGAGCCCCGATCACGCGGAGCAGCCGGCCAGGGTCGGTAAACGACTCGTCCGGGTACGTCGCTTCATCCCGGAGCGTGAAGACGGCTTGGAATCCGGCGTCGCGCAGGCGCTGCTCGTCCAGTGCGCACTGGCCGGCCACGGCGACAGTCGGGACCTGCGCGGCCCGGGCCGCCGCCGCGACGCCAGCCGGAGCTTTGCCGCGGAGCGTCTGCTCGTCGAGCGCGCCCTCGCCGGTGACGACCAGGTCGGCGCCGGCGACCGCGTCGGCAAACCCGACGAGGTCGAGCACCAACGCCACGCCGGGTCGCAGCCGAGCGCAAAGCACGGCGGCTGCGGCGAAGCCGACGCCACCGGCCGCGCCGGCTCCGGGCTCGGCGCGACGATCCGCCCCGGTGGCCGCGGCCACGACATCGGCCCAGTTCGTCAACGCCGCGTCGAGCAGCCGCACCTGTTCGGGGTCGGCGCCCTTCTGCGGACCATACGTCGCCGCGGCGCCGTGCGGACCGGTCAGCGGGTTGTCGACGTCGGAAGCCACCTCGATCGTGGCCTCGGCCAACCCGGCGTGCAGCCCCCTCACGTCGAGCCGGGCGGCCGCCTGGGCGCCCAACCCGCCGGGGCCCACGTCCCGGCCCGCAATATCCGTTACCCGCGCGCCCAGCGCCTGCACCATCCCGACGCCCCCGTCGGTCGACGCGCTGCCGCCGACCCCGAGCACCAGGCGACGGCAGCCGGCGTCGAGCGCGGTCGCGATGACCTCGCCGACGCCCTGACTCGTCGCAGTCAATGGGGCTCGCGAGTCTCCAAGCTGAGCGAGCCCGGCCACGGCCGCGAGCTCGATCACGGCGTCCGGCCCTCGGCGGACATAGTCCGTCCTCCGGCGCACGCCGACGGCGTCGACGGCGTCGACCGGCACCCGGTGAAAGTCGGCGGCGTCGAAGGCGTCGAGCAGCCCGTCGCCTCCGTCGGCCACCGGGACGACGACGAGCTCGACATCCGGACGGCGCGAGCGGATACCCTCGGCCAGGTAGCCCGCGACCTCCCGGGCGGTCAGCGTGCCCTTGAACTTGTCCGGCGCGAGCACGACCCGTGGCATCTACCGGCTCCCGTGAACTCAGTCGAGGTTGGCATACAGCGCGGTCGGGGCGTCGGCCCCGGATTCGGCGAGTTCCTCGAACTCGGTGACCGCATCGATCTCGAGCCCCATCGAGACGTTGGTGACCCGCTCGAGGATGATCTCGACGACCACCGGAACCCGATGCTCGACGATCAGTTTCTTGGCCTGCTCCAGCGCCGGGAGGATTCG
>DATBPR010000031.1:0-11314 GCA_036561285.1 Candidatus Limnocylindrales bacterium
GCCGGATGCAGATGGCCGGCGGTCCACTGGTGGCTGCTGCCGCCGGCGATCGTGCCTGCTCCCATGAGGACGACGTCGGCAACGGCCCGGAGCAGGGCCATCACGAAGCGATCGGCCTCGTTGTGCCCGCTGATCACCGCGCCACCGGCCTGCTCGCCGGGTCCGAGCGCGACGATCCCGTCGAGCGTCGAGACGAAGTTCATCAGGATCGTGGCGCGATCGGGCCGGAGCGGGATGCGGAGCGGCCCGCCGTATGCGGCCCGGAGCGCATCGGGCATCGGCTCGCCCCGGTCCTCACCGACCGGTGCGGCCGCGCTCCAGAGCTCCTGGATGGCGATGGTCGGGGCCGGCGGATGGGCCGGCCGTGGCGCGTTGGGCATCCCGTCGAGGGTACGGGTTCGCGCGTGCCCGCGCGTGCGCGCGACGGCCGGGGGCATTGCCGATGAGTTTCGAACGCCCTCGTTGTCTCATGTGCGGGACCGCCGCAGGACCGCAGGAGCAGACACGATGACGCCGCCCGACTCGACCAGTGAAACCCCAGCCACGGGCCGGTACGCCGACCTCAACGGCCTCCATCTCTACTACGAGGTCCACGGGACCGGCCGGCCGCTGGTCCTCCTCCACGGCGGGCTCGGATCCGGCGAGATGTTCGGGCCCGTCATCCCGGCGCTCGTCGAGGCGGGCTACCAGGTGATCGCGCCCGACCTGCAGGGCCACGGCCGGACGGCCGACATCGACCGGCCGCTCGACGTCCGCCTGCTGGCCGACGATCTCGCCACGCTCATCGGCCACCTGGGCCTCGAGCGGCCCGACGTCGTGGGCTACTCGCTGGGCGGCGGGGCGGCGTTCTGGCTGGCGGTCAAGCACCCGGAGCTGGTCAACCGGCTGGTCGTGGTCTCCGCGAACGTTCGCCGCGACGCGATCCCGGCGGAGATGCTCGCCCAGCAGGCGCAGGTCGGGCCGGAGGCCGCCGAGTTCATGAAGGAGACGCCGATGTACCAGGGGTACGTCCGCGTCGCGCCACGTCCGGAGGACTTTCCGCGGCTGCTCGGCAAGATCGGCGCCTCGATGGCCTCGGACTTCGACTGGTCCGACGAGGTCCGCGGGCTCCAGGTCCCGACGATGATCGCCGCCGGCGACGCCGACATGGCGCCGCCGAGCCACTACGTCGAGGTCTTCAAGCTCCTGGACGGCGGGCTCCGCGACGGCGGCTGGATGGGCGAGGGCCGGCCGAAGGGCGGCCATGCGCTCGCGATCATCCCGAACGCCACGCATTACAACGTCTTCCTCTCCCCGCTCCTCGCGCAGGCCACGCTCGCCTTCCTCGCGCCGGCCACGCCCTGACGGACTGGCCCGCCCGGGTGGCTCAGGCGTCGAGCACGGTCAGGTCGAGGCGGGCGAGCCGGTCGGGATCGGCGAGGATGTCGATCTCGACGATCCGGCCGGATCCGACGGTGAAGCCTGCCACCGCGTAGGGCCGGTCGCCGGTGAACACGACGACACCGGCGGCGCCGTTCACGAGCGCGGGTCGGGCACCGTCCGCGAAGCGGCGGAACAGCATCGCCTGCTCGGCGACTGCCTGCGCGCCACGGACCTCGCTGGTCGCCCGGGCGCCGCGCCCGTAGTCGGCCCGGATCACGACGTCCGGATCGAGGACCGCGACGAGCGCGCCGAGATCGCCTGAGCGCGACGCCCGGATGAACGCCTCCACGACCGCACGCTGCCCGGCGAGGTCGACGTCCGGCTCGACCGGGGCGCCCTGGACCCGGCGCCGGGCGCGGCTCGCGAGCTGCCGCGCCGCCGTCGGCGTCCGGTCGACGATCGGCGCGATCTCGTCGAACGGCAGGGCGAACACGTCGTGGAGGACGAAGGCGAGGCGCTCCGCGGGCGTCAGCGTCTCGAGGACCACGAGCAGGGCCAGACCGACCGAGTCGGCGAGCAGCACCTCCTGCTCCGGATCGAGCCCGGTCGCGGCGCTCGAGATGATCGGCTCCGGGACGTGGACGCCCATCGGATCCTCGTGGCGCGCCCGCCGCGTCCGCAGCATGTCGAGGCAGATCCGCGCCGTCACGGTCGTCAGCCAGCCGCCGAGGTTGTCGATGGCATCGGCGTCGGAGCGGTTCAGCCGGAGCCACGTCTCCTGGAGCGCGTCGTCGGCCTCGTCGACCGAGCCGAGCATCCGGTAGGCGACGGCGCGGAGACGCGGCCGATGGGCCTCGAACTCGTCGGCCAGCAGGGCTCGCGCGTCAGCCGTCATCGGTTCACGTCCTTCGGTCACGTTCGGTCTGCATGCTCCGTCATCCGGTTGACGACCACCACCACACGAAACGTGACCAGGGAGCACGATATGACCATGGCCCACGCACCCGCATTCGTCCGCCGATCCGGCGCGATCACCACCCGCCTGCTCGGGGCAGGAGTCCCGATGGGCCCGAATGCCGCCGTGACGATCCGCGGCCGGACGACCGGCAAGCCCCGGACGACGCCGCTCGCGGTCGTCGAGATCGACGGGCGGCGCTGGCTGCTCGGCGCCTACGGCGACGTCCACTGGACGCGCAACCTGCGAGCCGCCGGCGAGGCGACGATCCGCGTCGGGTCCCGAGACGAGCACGTGCTCGCGCGGGAGCTCGATCAGGACGAGGCGACGGCCTGGTTCCGCGACGTGCTGATGCCGTACACCGCCCGGATGGGGTCCGTGTGGCGCCATGTCGGCACGGCGATCCTCCGGGCGTTCGCCCGCGACATCGTCGAGGATCCCGCCGCCGCCGCGGCCCACCGACCGGTCTTCGAGCTCACGCCCGCGACCACCTGAGGGCCGGCCGCGCCGACGCCTTCCGCCCCGACCGGCGACCATACCGGCCAGGAGGTGGTCGGATGAAGCTCGGCGCGATCGTGCCCCAGGGTTGGGTCGGCGAATATGACGGCTGGGAGCCGCTCGTGGCGTGGCGCCGGACGACGGAGGTCGCCCGCCAGGCGGACCGGCTCGGCTTCGAGTCGATCTGGCTGTTCGATCACTTCCACACCGTGCCGCGACCGACCGACGAGATCACCTTCGAGTCGTTCACGTCGCTCGCGGCACTGGCGGCGATCACGGAGCGGGTCCGGCTCGGCCACATCGTGATCTGCACCGCGTTCCGCAACCCGGCGCTCACGGCCAAGATGATCTCGACGATGGACACGATCAGCGGCGGCCGGATGGAGCTCGGCATCGGCGCCGGCTGGAAGAAGGACGAGTGGGACGCGTACGGCTACGGCTTTCCCGAGACGCCCGAGCGGCTCGCCCGGCTCGGCGATGACCTCGGCGTCCTCACGGCCATGCTCGCCGGCGACAAGCACCAGCATGCGACGTTCGCGGGTACCTACAGCCACGTCCGCAGCGCCCGCAACATCCCGAAGCCGATCCAGCGGCCACGGGTCCCGATCATGGTCGGCGGAAACGGGCCGAACGCCACCTGGCGGCTCGCGGCGAAGCATGCGGACGAGCTGAACGTCGACGGCATGTCGCCGGCCGACGTCGCGAAGGCGCTGCCGGTGATCCGCGGCCGCTGCGAGGAGATCGGGCGCGATCCGGACACGCTGAAGATCTCGGTCCACATCTGGGGCGAGGACATGAGCCGGCCGGGCGCCCAGCGGGTCGACCGCCTCGCGGCCTTCCGGGAGCTCGGCGTCAGCCGGGCGATGGGCCTCGACCGCGGTTGCGCCACGAGCGACGACGCGCTCGCGGTCCTGGCCGAGGACGCCCGCGCCGCCGGAGTCGAGCTGGCCTGATTCGGCCTTCGTCGGCGCCCCCGGGCGGGTCAGCTCGTCGGGTTCGACCGCCAGGTCGGGTCGTCGCCCTCAAGCCATTCCGTGTCGAACCGCGACGCGCCGTGGATCGCGATGAGGCGCAGCTCGCCCGCCCCGGTGTTCGTGAACCCGTGGGCCTCGCCCGGCGGGCTGATCACGACATGGCCGGCCTCGACGACCGCCGTCGAGTCGCCGATCCGGAACGTCGCCTGGCCCGCCTCGACGATGAAGACCTCGGAGTACGGGTGGCGGTGGAGCTTCGGTCCCACGCCCGGCGAGGAGTGGACGAGGATCAGAGAGAACGGGAGGCCGCCGTGCTCCGCGCCGACGAGCTCATCGGCGTGCTTCGTGTGATCGAGCCGGTCGAACGGGATGATCGCGCCGCGGCGCTCGCTCAGGATCGGGCCCTCCTCGTGGTGTACAGGCCGAACAGGACGAGGCAGGCCGCACCGAGCAGGCTCAGAACGAGCCACGACGGCAGGGCGATGGCCGCCGGGATCGCCGGCGCGCTGAACGGCAGCGGCTCGGACGACGCCGGATCTGCCGGACCCGGCGTGGCGATGGCCGCGACCGGCGCGATCGGTTCGGCCGAGGCGGACGGCGCAACCGCGGGGGCGTGACGTGCAGAAGGCGCTGGCGACGGCCTGGGTTTCGGGGTCGGCTGCGGAGTCGCCTTGGCAGCCGGGCGCGGCGTCGCCTTGGCAGCCGGGCGCGGAGTCGCTCTCGGCGTCGGGGTCGGGGGCGGCGCGCCAGCCGCGGCGGTGGCGACCGGCTGGATCGAGACCCACTTCCCTTCCCATGCCATCCGGACACCCGCGTAGTGCCACCGGGTGAAGAAGCCCCGAAGCTGGCTCGGGGTCAGCTTCCGGTCCGGCGCCATGTCGTAGCCGTAGCTCCGGCTCTGGAGGCCCCACAGTGGCCCGGTCACGCGGACGCTCGTCACCGTGAATCGGCTCGTCTTCGCCGGGTCGGCGGTCGCCGTGAAGCCCGTCAGGACCCAGGCGTGGTTGCCATGGGAGACGGTGATTCCCACCGGCCGATTGGTCTTCCGGAGGTTCGTGACGGCGGATCGCAGGGCGGCGTCGAAGCTGCCGCTGGCGACGAGCCGGTACCGTGCGTCGACATAGTGACGCAGGCCGGCGGCCCAGCCGGCAGGGTCCACGCCGTCCTTCAGCGGGATGCGGTAGCGGTCGTGCGCCCGCATGTAGTCGAAATACCGCTGTTGACTCGTCCGGCTGTGGTCGGCCTGGTGGTCGACGATGTTGCGGATGATCTGGACGTCGGCGGCCGTGCACCAGAGCCAGGTCTTCTGGGTCGTGAAGACGCCCCTGCGGTAGAGGTCGATGCCGCCCGACCAGCGCGACAGCGCATCGGCGGGCGGGGTCGCGGGCAGAGCGCCGAGCGCGCCGAACGCGACGACGGCGAGGACGGTGGCGAGCGCCAGGCGGACGCCCGGGCGGCGGCGGAGCGGGCCGGCCATGCGCCCATGGTCGCCCGAATCGCCGATTCGCGCCACTGCCCGAGGCATCCGGCGCCCGGCGGTCGCACACTGAGCTCCCGCGCAGAGGAGCCAGGTCATGGAGACCATCGCCGTCGTCCTGAACGTCCGGACGGAGCACGTCGAAGCCTTCGAGGCGGGCTTCCGCCAGCACGAGCTGCCCGTCTGGCGGGACCTCCGCGAGCGAGGTCTGCTCGAGCGCGCCACGCTCAACCGGCTCGACATCTCGTCGCGGCCGGTCGAGGGTACCCAGCAGTACCTGATCTCGGTGATCTTCACCTCGGACGAGGGCCACCACGCGCACGACGGGCATCCGGGGTTCGCGGCCTGGAACGCCATTGCCAACACGTACCAGGCCGGCGAAGCGCTCGCCTTCGGCGGGGAGACGATCGCCGAGCTCGGCGGCTCCTAGGGTCACCGTGCGCCGGCGTCATCAACCGGTTGCGGTGATCTTCTACGATGCACGAGGCTGATCCGGTCCCCAGCACCGGGCTGCCGCCGTCACAACCGACGTGGAGGAACGAATGAAGCGACCCTTCGGAGTCACCCTGCTCGCGATCATCTTCGCGTGCGCGGGCATCTCCTACGTGATGCTCGGGTTCCAGATGACCACCGCGGTCACGTTCGGGCCCCTCCAGACGGGCTCCGGCGTCTGGATCTGGGGGTGGCTGCTCGTCCTGACCGGACTCGGATTCTTCGCCGGCGGCGTCGCCGCCTGGAACCTCCAGCCGTTCGGCTGGATGCTCGGCCAGATCCTCGCCGTGATCGGCGTCGTCGAGGGGATCTTCGCCCTGCTCGGCACCGGCAGCCTCAACTACGCGATGGCGACGACGGCGTTCCCGCTGATCCTGCTGTGGTACATGAACCGGGACAACGTCAAGGCCGCGTTCGGGATGACCGACCAGTAAGGACGCCAGCCCCGCGACGCCGCGCCGGCATTCGCCGGCCGCGCGTGCGATCGAGCGACACCGCCGCCGGATCCCCGGATTCGGCGGCGGATTATTGACATGGGGGTTGTCAAATCCCGCCCGAACTGGTACAGTGTGTCCATCGCTGGCGTGTCATCACTTGACACGCCTGCACGTGTGTCCGGCTCCTGGCGGAGGTCGGAGGCACCAGCGGCTCGCCTTGGCGGATGCGCGAGCCGGCTCAGATCCAGCATCCCACGGCGTTGCACGGCACCACGCGCGCAGGCACGCGACACGACTCACGGAGAACCCTTGACCACGTTCGTCGATCAGACCACCGAAATCGCCACGCCGCGTCCCGAGCTCGATACCGAGGCGACGGCCGCGGACCTCGCCTCCCTGGAGCTCGAGGTCGCGACCGACGGCCTCGACCTCGTCGCCGCGACGGCGCCGGAGCCCCCGGCGGCCACGATCGCGGCGGACCGGCCGGCCGTCGCTTCCCCTGCCACGGCTGCCTCGTCCGACGATGACGACGAGCCCGCGGAGGTCGTCCCGACCGACGACCTCCTCGACATCGAGGACTCGACCCGGCTGTACCTCCGCGAGATCGCTCGCGTCCCCCTCCTCACGGCCGAGGAGGAGGTCATGCTGGCCAAGACGATGGAGCTCGGCCGGCGGATCGAGAGCGACCCCGCGACCGCCGTCCTGGACCTCCATGTCTGGGCGGTCAACGGCACGGAGCCGAAGGCCCGGACCACCCATCCCCGCTTTGCCCATCGCTTCGTCGCCGAGTCGGAGCGGATCGTCCGCGCCGCGCTCGCGTCCGATGACGCGATGGACCTGCTCGTCACCGCCCCGCGGTTCGGCCTGACGGACGAGATCGCGGCCGCGACCGGCGAGGCCGGTGAGCTGCTCGAGCGGGCGCGGATCCTCCGCGCGGTCTACAACGAGCGACTGGACGCCGACGCGTTCGTCGCGATCCTCGACTTCATCCACGGGGCCTTGCTCCGGCCGGCGGTGAAGGAGAGCGTGGCGCTCATCGCGATGCGGACCTGGACCCGCGACGAGGTCGCGCGGCCCGCGATCCGCCGCTGGATCGAGGCCGGCAACGACCTCGACGCGATCGAGGAGATGGCGCCGGTCCTCGAGGCCGCAGGCACGGCCGCCCGGGAGCACCTGACCTCGGCGAACCTCCGGCTGGTCGTGGCGAACGCGAAGAAGTACGTGAACCGCGGCATGAGCCTGCTGGACCTGATCCAGGAGGGCAATGCCGGGCTGATGCGCGGCGTCGACAAGTTCGAGTGGGAGCGCGGCTTCAAGTTCTCGACCTATGCGACGTGGTGGATCCGCCAGGCAATCCAGCGCGGCCTCGCGGACCAGAGCCGGACGATCCGGATCCCGGTCCACATGGTCGAGACGATGAACCGCGTGACCCGCGTCACCCGGGAGCTGACGGTCACCCTCGGTCGCGAGCCGACGCCCGTCGAGATCTCGGAGGTCCTCTCGGTCGACCCGAAGACGGCGATCACGCCGGACCGGGTCGAGGAGGTTCGGGCCTACGGCCGCCTGCCCGTCTCGCTCGAGACGCCGGTCGGCGACGAGAGCGATTCCGAGCTCGGCCAGCTGATCGAGGACAAGAACGCCATCTCGCCCGAGGCGGCAGTCACCGACCAGATGCTGCGCGAGCAGGTCGCGAAGGTCCTCGACAGCCTCGACGGCCGCGAGCAGCGGGTCATCCGGCTGCGCTTCGGCCTCGACGACGGCCGGCCCCGGACCCTCGAGGAGGTCGGCCACGAGTTCGGGCTGACCCGTGAGCGGATCCGCCAGATCGAGGCGCACGCGCTCCGCAAGCTGCGTCACCCGTCCCGGAGCCGCAAGCTCCGCGAGTTCGCGATGGACTGACGACCCGCTCGGTCGTCACCGATCAGACGCCGCCCGGCCATTCGGCCGGGCGGCGTCTTCGTGTCATCCAATCGTCAGACGACGGTCACCGCGGTGAAACCTCGCCCGGTCACGGTGCTCTCCAGTCGGTCGACGCTCGTCGGCCGGGAACGGAGGAGCATCGCGGATGCATCGTTTCAGCCGCTTCGTCGCCCTGGCCGGCGTCCTCGGGACGCTGGTCGCCGGGCTCGCCACCGGCCCCGTCGCCGCCGCCGGGTCGGGCATCGTGGGTCACGTCTATGTCAACAACAACTCGGCTGGCACCAACACGATCGCCGGGTTCGACCGGCACGGGGATGGATCCCTCACCGCGATCCCCGGCTCGCCCTTCGCGGCCGGCGGCGCCGGCACAGGCGCTCCGTTCGGGTCGGCCGGCGGCCTGCAGCGCTCGAGCGACGGCCGCTACCTGCTGGCCACGGATCCCGGCAGCGACCAGGTCTCGGTCCTGCGGATCAAGCCGAACGGCCGGCTGCAGATCGCCGACGTCGTCTCCTCGAACGGCCGGACGCCGACGAGCATCGCGGTCCACGGCGGCCTCGTCTACGTCGCCAACGGCGGCGCCGGCGGGAGCAACTACACGGGCTTCCGCCTGAACGCGGGCGGCCACCTCTCGCCGGTCCCGGGCTCGACGTTCGCCCTGCCGGACGACGCGCTGCCGGGCCACGTCCTGATCAGCCCGGACGGGCGCCGGCTCGTCGGCACCCGGGTCGGCCCGAACGCCGGGCCGTCGTCCCTGGATGGGTTCCGGATCCGGCCCGACGGGCGCCTGGTTGCCGCTCCCGGTTCGCCGTTCGCCGCCCAGAGGATCGGCCCGTTCGGCTCGGCGTTCTCGCCGGTCCACGGGGACCAGCTGTTCGTCTCGAACGCCCACGACGGCGCGAATGCCGGCTCCGTGTCCGTCTACGACGTCGCGAACGACGGCGGCCTGACGGCGATCAGCGGCTCGCCGTTCGCCGACCACCAGACCGCGCCCTGCTGGGTCGCGATCAGCCCGGACGGCAGGACGCTGTTCGCGGTCAACACCGGCGCCAGCTCGATCTCCCGGTACGGCGTCGCCGCCGACGGGTCGCTGACCCTGACCGGGTCGGTCGCCATGAACGGCAGCGGTCTCCGCGCGTTCGACGCGGCCGTCTCGCCGGACGGCTCCTTCCTGTACGTCGTCGATGCCGGCGCGGCCGCGGTCAGCGCGTTCGCGATCGACGGGACGACGATCACCGAGCTGCCGGGCTCGCCGGTGGCGATCCCGGGCGGTGTCGCCCCGTTCGGGATGGTCGTCGACTGAGCGACGATCCCGGAGATCGATGGCCCGCTCGACTTCGGCCGGGCGGGCCATTCGATTCGCCCCGGGCGGCCGGGTGGTCGCGGGCCGGCTACTCCGTCGGACGCGGCGGCGCCGGGGCGGCGAGGCCCTCGACGACCGCGACGTCGGGCAACGTCAGCAGGATCGAGGGCGGCGCGATCACCTTCCACGATCGGCTCCCACCGCCGAGGACGATCCGCTCCCGGTCCATGACCGCCGAATCGACCCAGAGTGGGAGCCCGGCCGGCAGGCCGAACGCCGTGACCCCGCCGATCTCCATCCCGGTCAGCGCCCGGGTCTCCTCCGGCGAGGCGAACGACGACTTGCGGCCGAACCGGCCCTTGACGACCCGGTTCACGTCGAGCCGGTGCGTCGCCAGCACCACGCAGGCGGCGTAGGCCGCGGGGCTGCCCTTGCCGACGACCACGATCGTGTTCGCCGAGTCCTCCGGCGCGAACCCGTAGGCGGCGCAGAACGCGGCCGTATCGGCGAGGGCCGGGTCGCAGGGAAAGAGCTCGTGCTCGCCGCGGCCGGCGAGCCAGCCCTCGAGGGCGCGGCGCTCGGCGTCCGGATCCCCGTCGGCCATCAGGAGGCGACGCCGACGACGCGGACGCTGCCGACGCCGCCCGAGAGGTCGATGTCTGCCCGGTTCGTCGCGGTCGCGTAGTCCGGCGACTCGTAGCCGCTCGCCGATCGCGGAAACCGGGTCTCGTCGACCTGGCTCGACCCGAGGCCGATCCGGCTCCGGATCCTGGCCGCGACGCCGTCGGGGACCTCGATCGTCAGCGAGGCGACACCGGTCTGCGCCCGGACGCTCGTCGCGCCGGCGGCACGCGGCAGGCGGACCCGCGTCTCGCTCGCGCCCGTGTGCAGCTCGACGCGCCGCACGCGGAGGTCGGCCAGGTCCAGCCAGGCCCGGGCCGCTCCGGTGTCCACCCGGAGATCCAGCGGGACCTCGGCGCTCAGCCCGACCGTCCAGTCGGCCCGGTGGTCGAGCCATGGGACGCCGAATGACGTGTCCTGGCTCAGCTCGACGCCGCCGAAGCCGCGGTTCCGCCGGACGACGCCCCCCTCGAACAGGCCGTCGACGAGGTTGCCGGGCGCGGCGCGGCTCGTCGTCAGCGTCCCCGCGCCGAACCGCAGGCGGACGGTCCCCTGCCCCGCGCCACCGAGCGGGACCACGAGGTGCTCCTCCGGCGCGCGACGCTGGACGAAGGCCCCGACCAGGAACCAGACGCCGAGGACGATCAGGAGCACAGGCCACCACTCGGCGAGGCGGTCGAACGGAGCCTGCGACAGGGCGCCGCTCGTGCTCGCGAGGAGGACGACGCCGACGAGCGTCGTGACCACCGGCCACGTGTACGACCAGATCCCGTTGTCGCCCCGCTCCCCGAGGAGCGTCGTCATGAACCCGGCCACACCGGCGAGGATCACGAAGAGCGGCCACGCCGCGCTCCATGCGAGGTCCAGAGCCCGCTGCAGGAAGAAGACGGCGCCGAGCCCGATCAGCCAGATGCCGCCGACGATCGCGCCGTGGCGGTCGCCCCTCACGAGGGCTCTCCCGAGCCGGACCCGGGAACCGATGGCGGAGGAGCGCCCGGCCCGCCGCGACCGTCGCCGCGGAACGCGGATGCGAGGACGACGACACCGAGGATCACGAGCAGGAACGGCCAGAAGAGATCGAACGAGATCTGCGGGATCAGCTCCCGGACGAGGAAACCGACCCCGGCGAGCAGGAGCAGCCCGCCGATGACGAGCGACGCCGTCCGGCCGCCATCGTCGCGACGGGCCCGCCGTGCGGCGCGCCGGGCGTCACGCTCGGCGGCGCGTTGGGCCTGCCAGTCCGGAGCCGGGCCCGTCGATCCTGGCGCGCTTGCGGCA
>DATBPR010000032.1:0-5111 GCA_036561285.1 Candidatus Limnocylindrales bacterium
TCCACATCGCCGACGAGCACGATCGCCGCGGCAGCCGGACGCACGTGGGTCGTCGCCGCGGCCTGGACGTGATCGATCGTGACGGCCTCGATCCCGGCCCGGTAGCGGGCCAGCTCGTCGTCGGGAAGGTCGTGGACGGCCAGCCCGGCCAGCGCCCCGACGATCGCGCCCGCCGTCTCGAACCGGAGCGGGAACACGCCGATCAGGAAGTCGCGCGCGAGGCGGAGCTCGTCGTCGGTGACCGGCGCGTCGCCGATCCGCTCGAGCTCGGCCATCGTGTCGAGGATCGCGGGGACCGTCACCTCGGTGTTGACGGCGGCGCGGGCGGCGAAGGGCCCGGCGCCCCGGCGGAGATCGAACCCCGCGCCGGCGCCATACGTGTATCCCTTCTCCTCGCGGAGCTTCGTGTTCAGGCGGGAGTTGAAGAGGCCGCCGAGGATCGCCCCCATCACCGACAGCGCGTGGAAGTCCGGGATCCGCCGGGGCACCCCGATATGGCCGATCCGGATCTCGGTCTGGACCGACCCCGGCCGATGGAGTACCCGGACGAACCGCTCGCGGACCGCGCTCTCGGCGACGATCGTTCCGCGGGACTCGGCCCCGAAGCGGGCGCCCCACGATCCGAGCAGCCGCTCCGCGATCGCCGCCACGTCGAGCCCACCGAGGTCGCCACCGACGACGAGGGTCGCCCGGCCCGGGTCGAGGCCGCGCTGGTACGCGGCGCGGAGCCGCCCCGCGTCGAGGCCCTCGACCGTCTCCTTCGTCCCACCGGACGGCCGGCGATACGCGGAGCCCGCGCTGTAGATCGTCGCGGCGAACGCCTCGTCGGCGCGGCGCCGCGGATCGGCCTCGGCCTGGAGGAGGTCGTTGAGCCGCTCGTCCCGCAGCCGCTCGACCTCCGCCTCCGGGAACGTCGGCGTCAGGGCCACCTCCGCGAGGAGCTCGAGCGCGGCCGCGAGGCGAGCCGCCGGCACGTCCACGCCGATGCTCATCGCGTCCCAGCCAGCCTCCGCGTGGATGGACGCGCCGAGCCGTTCCGTGGCCTCGATCAGGGCGACCGCGTCGTGCGTCTCGGTCCCCTCCGTCAGGGCCCGCGCAGCCAGGACCGTCGCCCCACCGTCGGCGTCCGGCTCGTCCACCGCGCCGTTGCGCAGGACGAGGGTCGCCGAAACCAGGGGCCGCCCCGGCAGGTCGGCGATGACCAGGGAAAGCCCGTTGCCGAGCCGGCTGCGCTCGACGGGCGGAAAGTCGTACGGCCGGGGCGTGCCGGGCGTCGGTCGCTCGGCGATGACGGAGACCTCGCTCATGCGGCGACCTCCTCGTCGGCGCCCTCGGTCGCCTCGCTCTCGTCGTCGACGACGGCGGTATCGGCCGGGGGCAGCTCGGGCAGGTAGGTGAGGACGACGCGGTTCTCCGGCAGGAACACCTCGCTTGCGACCTGGCGGATCTGCTCGGCGGTGACCGAGAGGTACCGGGGCAGCGTCCGGTTGATCAGGTCCGGGTCGTCGAACAGGGTCGCGTACATCGAGAGACGGTCCGCTCGCTCCTCGACCCGCGACAGTCCGGCAAGCTCCTCGGTCTCGATCAGGGCCCGGGCTCGGGCGAGCTCGTCGTCGCTGATCGGCTCGCGGCCGAGCCGCTCGAGCTCCTCGTGCAGCGCCGCCTCGACCCGCTCGACGGAGACGCCGGGCCGGACCGTGGCCCATCCGGCGCAGATCGAGGCGCCGCCGACGAACCCCAGGGCGACGAGGGCGACGTCCTGGGCGATCCGCTCCTGGCGGACGAGCCGCTTGTGGAGCCGCGAACCCTTGCCGCCCGACAGGACCTGGGAGGCGATGTCGAGCGCGTCGAGGCGCGGGTCACCGTACGCGGGAGCGCGGAAGCCGACGTAGACGCGGGGCAGTGGAACGCGATCGAAGACGGTCTCGCGGCGCTCCGCGCCGAGGGTCGGCGGCAGCGACAGATCGCCGAGCGGCGGGATCGCCGGGTTCGCCGGGATCCCGCCGAAGTAGCGCTCCGTCCAGCGCCGGATGTCGTCCGGGTCGACGTCGCCGACGACCGAGAGGACCGCGTTGTTCGGTGCGTAGTACGTCCGGAAGAAGGCACTGACGTCCTCGACCGAGGCCGCGTCGAGGTCCTCCATCGAGCCGATCGTCACATGGTGGTAGGGATGGTCCTCCGGGTAGAGGTGGCCCTGGAGCTTCTCGTACCACGAGCCGTACGGGCGGTTGTCGTACGACCAGCGCTTCTCGTTCTTCACGACCTCGCGCTGGTTGTCGAGGTTCTCCTGGCTCAGCGCGTCGAGGAGGGTCCCCATCCGGTCGGCTTCCAGCCAGAGCGCGATCTCGGCCTGGTGCGACGGCAGCGTCTCGTAATAGTTCGTCCGGTCGAGCCAGGTGCTCCCGTTCATCGTTCCGCCGGCCGCCTGGACGAGGGCCATGTGCTCGGCCTTGCCGACGTTCCGCGAGCCCTGGAACATCACGTGCTCGAAAAGGTGGGCGAAGCCGGTCTTGCCCTCGACCTCGTGCTTCGAGCCGACGTCGTACCAGAGGTTGACCGCGACGACCGGCGCGAGCCGGTCCACGGAGATGATCAGGCGGAGACCGTTGGCGAGCCGTTCGTCGGTGAAGGACACGGTCGGGACGCTGGGCATCGGCTGGATGGGCTCCTCGGCGGGTCGGGCCGTCGATTGTAGGGCCGCCGGGCATCCGGTGGATCGATGGGGTTGACATGTCGATCTTCCGGCTGTTAGATATCCGTCTAACACGACCAGCGCAGGAGGCGACGACGAGGATGGCAGCCCGACCGGCAGTGCGGCGACCCGCGGGACGACCCGCGGATGTGCCGACGCGCCCGGTCGTCCGCGACCTGACCCGCGGCGGCGTCTCGTACCGGATCGACTGGGACGTCCGGACCGCGTTCGACTTCGTCTTCTCCCTCTCGGGCGACTCCGGCTCGACGGAGGACCTGCCCGCGGCGGACCGGCAGTGGCGCCTCGACAGCCAGAAGAGCCTTCACGCCGACATCCAGACCGGCGTCCAGGACCTGTTCGAAAGCGAGCTGGCGATCCACACCGGGATCCTCCTCGTCGACCTGCCGGCGATCCGGACATCCGCGGACTTCGTCGACCTCGTCGCCGAGACGTCGCCCCACGACCTGCTCAACGCGCTCTTCACCGACGACTACCACGACGACGACCTCAACCAGCTCCTCAGCCGGGCGATCGACGGCGACCAGTCCGCCGCCAGGGAGCTCTCGGGGAAGCTGCCGGATTGGCAGAAGAAGGGCCGCCTGGCGCTGGTGAAGGACGCCGCCGGAACGCACAAGCGGATCCTGGCGGTGCTCCAGGCGTGGCAGGCGAAGTTCAGCGAGATCGAGCCGCGGGTCGCAGCCATTCTCGAGCGCGACTACGACGGGCGAGGAGCCGAACGCGACCGGCTCGGACCGGCGGACCTGATCGAGGCGACGACCGGCGGCCTGCGCTACCTGCCGGAGGCCGGGATCTCCCGGGTGATCCTTGCCCCGTCCTACTTCTCCCGGCCGTACAACTTCCTGATGTCGGGCCGCGACTGGCGGTTCTTCGGCTACCCGGTGGCGGACAGTGCGCTCGATCCGTCTGACGCGCTGACGCCGCCGTTGTCGGTCGTGCGGCTCCACCGGGCCCTCGGCGACGAGACGCGGCTCCGGATCCTGAAGCTGCTGGCGGCCCGGGACCTCTACCTGACGGAGATCGCCCAGCAGCTGGACCTCTCCAAGCCGACGATCAAGCACCACCTGGCCCTGCTCCGTGCCGCGGGCCTCGTGACGATCACGGAATCGGGCACCGTCACCTACTACAGCCTCCGCCGCAACCGTCTCGACGACGCATCGGGGGAGATCAAGCAGTTCCTCATCGGGTAGCTCGACACCAGCACTGACCAACCGGGCCGCGGTCCCACCCGCGGCCCATCTTCCGGGCCACGAGTTAGATAACCATCGAACATGGAAACGATCGTTATCAGCCGGTAAGGAATCGAGGGAGAGCATGAGCGCCATGAACGAGATGCAGCAGTACCTGGTCGAGGACCACATCCACGGTCTCGAGCACGAGGCCGAGCTCCTCCGGGCCGAGCGCGAGCGCGACCACCGCACCGTCGACCGAGGGCCCGCGCGGGCAATCGCACCGGCGGCCGCCGTCGGGGCGACACCTCCACCCGCGAGCGCCGCGTTCGCGGTGGCTCCGGTCACGATCGACCCCGTGCCGTCCACGCGCGTCCGCCTCGGGCGCTGGCTGGTCGGCGTCGGCGCGGCGATCGCCGGGGCCACGATCGACGAGACCGAGGCGAACCTCGCTCCGTCCGCGGCCCCGGCGCCCGATCGCGCGGCGTTCACGGCCGTCAAGGCCGCCAACGGGCCGTGTGACGACGGGTCGTCGCCCCTCTCGCACGCGGCCTGAGGTCATCGTCATGCGGCTCGGGCTCCAGCTCCCGTCGTTCTCGTACCCGGGCGGGCCCGCGGCGATCGGGCAGACCCTCGTCGAGGTCGCCCAGGCCGCCGAAGCGGCCGGATTCGCGAGCCTCTGGGTGATGGATCACTGGTTCCAGCTGCCCGAGAACAGCGGCTGGGGCGGCCCGGAAGAGCCGATGCTCGAGGCGTACACGACGCTCGGGTTCCTGGCCCGGGCCACGGACCGGATCGGGCTGGGACCGCTGGTCGCGGGCGTCCACTTCCGGCATCCCGGGGCGCTGGTGAAGGAGGCGACCACGCTGGACGTCCTGTCCGGCGGTGGCCGGACGACGCTCGGCCTCGGAGCCGGCTGGTATGCCCGCGAGGCCCGCGGACTCGGGTTTCCCTTCCCTCTCCCGGCCGAGCGGTTCGCCCGGCTCGAGGAGACGCTGCGGATCGCCCGGGCGATGTTCGACGGCGATCGCACGCCGATCGGCGGCGACCATTACCGGCTCGAGGAGCCCATCAACGTGCCGGCGCCGCCGACCGGGGGCAGCCCACGAATCCTCGTCGGCGGCAATGGCCCGCGCCGGACCGCCGGGCTCGTCGCCCGCTACGCCGACGCGAGCAACTTCCTCAACCCGGAACCGGGCGAGAGCCGGCGCCTGGTCGACACGATTCGCCGC
>DATBPR010000033.1:0-1562 GCA_036561285.1 Candidatus Limnocylindrales bacterium
AACGACCTGAACATGACGTTCACGGTCGAGACGTCGCCCCTCTGGTTCATCGCCGGGATCGTCCTCGTCATCGCGATCCTCGCGGGTCTCGTCTACGTCTTCCGGACCTACGGCCGGCGATGACGGCGCCGTCGACGCGACCGGCCCGGAAGCGGGTCGGGCGCAAGGGCGGGGCACCGGAGCGCGAGGCGGGCACGACCGCGCGCCGGTCACACGAGGCTGAGGACAAGCCGCGCGCCCCGATCCGGACCCGCGGCCTGACCAAGGCCTACGGCGACCTGATCGCCGTCGACCATCTCGACCTCGAGGTCCAGGCCGGCGAGATCTTCGGGCTGCTCGGGCAGAACGGTGCCGGCAAGACGACGACCATCCTGATGCTCCTCGGGCTGACCGAGCCGACCGACGGCCAGGCGCGCGTGGTCGGGCTGGATCCGGCCCGCCGGCCCCTCGAGGTCAAGCGCCGGGTCGGCTACCTGCCGGACAGCGTCGGCTTCTACGGCGACCTCTCCGGGCGCGAGAACCTCCGCTACACCGCCCGGCTCAACCGGATCCCGCGGGACGAGGCCACCGAGGCCATCGACGAGGCGATCGAGTCCGTCGGGCTCACGGCCCGCGCCGACGACCGCACGGACACGTACTCGCGGGGCATGCTCCAGCGGCTCGGCATCGCGGACGCGCTGATCAAGGATCCGGATGTCCTGATCCTGGACGAGCCGACCACCGCGATCGACCCCCTCGGGGTCACCGAGATCCTCGACCTGCTCCGATCCCTCGTCCGCGAGCGGCAGATGGCCATCCTCCTCTCGAGCCACCTCCTGAACCAGGTCCAGCATGTCTGCGATCGGATCGGGATCTTCGCGGCGGGCCGGCTGATCGGGCAGGGGTCCATGGACGAGCTTGCCGCCCGGTTCGGCGACGACACGGCCCACGTCGAGGCCGGGTTCGAGACGGGCCCCGACGGCGACATCGACCACATCCGCGGGCTGCTCGGCGGCATCCCCGGCGTCGTCAAGGTCAAGGCTCCGGATCGCGCCCGAGACCCGTGGGTCCTCGACGTTCGCCCATCGACCGAGGACACGAGGGTCCGTCGCGGGATCGTGACGGCGGCGGCCGCGAACGGGCTCGATCTCACCTCCGTCCGGGCGGTCGCCCCATCGCTCGAGGAGATCTATCGACGGGCGGTCGAACGGGCCAGCCACGGCCACGCGAGGGACGTCCGATGACGAGCGAAAGCACGCCGTTGCCGGGCGCGACGCCGCCCGCCGCGACGCCTCCGGCGGCACCGGCCGAGCCGGTCAAGCGCCAGCCGACCGCCGACGGAGCGATCCCGTCACGCCGGGAGCGGTCCGTGCCGCATGCCGGCTGGATGGTCGTGTCGGGCAAGGAGTTCGCCGATCACCTCTGGTCGGCCCGTTTCGTGGCCCTGATCATCGTCCTCGGCCTGGCGGCCCTGATCCCCATGTACTTCGCCGCCGACACGATCCGCGCGGCCGCGTCCCAGGTGACCGGCACGTCGTCGATCTTCCTGTACCTGTTCACGCTCGCCCCGAAGGTCGGCGACG
>DATBPR010000034.1:0-3862 GCA_036561285.1 Candidatus Limnocylindrales bacterium
TGGGGCTCGTGATCCCCTTCGGCGTCCAGACCGGGCTGAGCCTCGGCGTGACCGGCACGGGCGACGTCACCGAGGAGACCTACGACGCCGCGGGCAAGCTCCTCGACAGCCGGACGGTCCCGTTCCAGCGGACGTTCATCCTCCGCCGGGCGACCGGCGACCGCTGGCTGAACGTCGGCGTCCGGCCGGAGGAGCAGACGCCCTAGGGCCCTACTCCAGCCAGTCGCGATCCTGGTTGGCGGGATCGTCGATCGGCGACGAGATGAACAGCACCTGGGGAGCATCCTCGAACTCGCCGCCGTGGGGCGTGTTGGCCGGGATGACCCAGACGTCGCCCTTCTTGACGGGCCGCGTCACCCCGCCGACGGTGACCGAGCCGGTTCCCTCCAGGACGTAGCCGATCTCGTCGTGCGTCCGGTGGACGTGCCGCCGGAACGGCCCGGCGTGGCCCTGGAAGACGAACACGCTCGACTGCGTGCCGTGGCCGACGTACGTCCGCTTGAAGACGTCCGCCTCGGTCAGCCGGTCGGCCGCGACCGCGGCGGCGACGTCGACGACGTCGATCTTCGCCCGCGCGACGACCTGCTGACACGTCGGGCAGACGTGCTGGTCCGCACCGTGCTCGTGCTCGTTCACCGCCGTACCTCCGACTGCCGGCCGCGTCGCGCGACCGTCGCTTCGAACAGGAAGTGATAGACCTCCGTGTGGCGCTTCGCGTCCATGACGTCGTCGCCCCAGATGTAGGCGCCGTGGTCGCGGACGAGGACCGCTCGGGCCTGGCCGAACCGCGGATCGGCGAAGACCGTCTCGAGCTGATCGACGAGCTCGCGCTCCCGCGGCGTGTTGCGGATCACCGGCACGAGATGCTCGTCGCGGTTCGTGACGCCGGGAATCCCCTTGAGCATCTCGAGGTCCCGGACGGCGAGATGGTCGAGGCCCTCGTCCGTCGCGAGGTCGGCCGCGAGGACCGCCGACAGGCCATGCGAATGAACGACGCTCCACGCCCCGCGCGATCGATGGGTCAGGCAGAAGATCGTGTTGCACTCGCTCGGCCGGAGGTCGCCGCGGTCGGGCGTCCGGACGACGTGCCCGTCGCTGGGGTCCACCGTGAAGAACTCGTCCGGCCGGACGAGCTCCTTGTGGACGCCGGTCGGCGCGAGCAGCAGCCCGCCACCGTCGGCCGGCCCGCAGATGCCGCCGCCGGTTCCCGAGACCCATCCGCGAGCGTGGAAGTCGCGGAGGAGCCCGACGAGGAGCTCCCGGGTGGCGCGCTCGTCGGTCGCGGGCGGGGTCGTCACGATCGATCCATCGACCCGGAGTTTGACGGGTGCACGCGCCGGACGTTCGCGGGGCGGCCGGGGCGGTGCTGCCGGCCCTCGATCAGACGCGGAACGGCGCCGGGTCGATGGCCTGGTACGGGTAGGTGAAGAAGCAGACGAGGTCGTGCGACTCCGGTTTCGACCAGACCGGCTTGATCGAGCCCATCGCGTCGGCGGCGTCGAACGTGATCGTCACGTCGTCCTGACGTGGCCAGTTCGGATCGCAGATCCGGAGGACGACCGTCGAGCCATTCGTGTCGTAGCCGTAGGCGAGGACCTGGTGGTTGTTCGAGAGGGCATTCGGATCGGCACTGACGATCCGGACGAGGCCGATCATCGCCAACGATCCGGCGTCGATCGCGGTGCGGATCTTCGGCCACTCTTCGTGGATCATCACGTACGTCCGACTGTGGCGGTCGACACCGAACCGGCCGAGCATCGCCGCCCACGCCGTCTCCCGGTCCGGTCGGGTCGGCTTCATCAGCGTGTAGAAGCGCCACGGCAGCCGCCCATCGTCGAAGCTCGTGATCTGGCGGTTGACGATGTACCGGTAGCGATCCGAGCCCGCGATCGGCTGGGCGTCATTCCCCGGTGTCAAGCCCTTCGCGTGAAGGTCGGCGGTCGTGAACGACATCCCCCCGCACAGCCCGTTCGCCGCGTCGCCGATGTTCAGGGTGGCGACGGTCCCGAGCGAGAATTGCTTGATCGGGTCGTGCGGCCACGCGTTCGGGAACGGGAACCCGTTCGTCCCGGGATCGAAGTTCGGAACGCGAGTGCTCGTCACGGCGAGACCTCCTCTGGCCAGGCGACCTTAGGTCGCAAGCGTCATCGCGACGTCGTGGACGCGGCGGGCCTGAGATCCATGACGCCCGCTGGCAGGTTCCGGCGGTATTCCAGCGTCATCCGCAGCAGGAGACCAAGATGGGAAGCAGCTCCGCGTCGGGCATCGCCCCGCGCACGACCGCGCCCGGTCCGGCGGTCCACGACTTCGACTTCCTGCCGGGCACGTGGCGCGTCCACCACCGGCGTCTCATCCGGCGGCTGGCCGGCAGCAACGAGTGGGAGGAGTTCGAGGGGACCTCGGTCGCCCGGCCGCTGCTCGGGGGAGCCGGCAACATCGACGACAACGTCCTCGAGCTGCCGGGCGGGACCTACCGCGCGATCTCGCTCCGGTCGTACGACCCGGCCGCGGACCGCTGGTCGATCTGGTGGCTCGACGGCCGGAACCCCGGCACGCTCGATCCGCCGGTCGTCGGCGGCTTCGTCGATGGGGTCGGCACGTTCGTGGGGCGGGACACGTTCGACGGGCGGCCGATCCTGGTCCGGTTCCGGTGGTCGGGGATCGAGGGTCCCACGCCCCGCTGGGACCAGGCGTTCTCCGCGGACGACGGAGCGACCTGGGAGGTGAACTGGGTGATGGACTTCACGCGGACCGCGTAGGCGCGCTCGCGACCAACGAGCAGCGGCGCGGCCCGACGAAGTCGAGCCGCGCCGCGGTGCGCGCGAGGTGGGTCCGGGGCGGACCCGTGATCGACGAGACGGTCAGTGACCCTTGCGCCCGGCGTCGACCGCGTTCGCCAGATCGTTGACGAACCGGTCACGCGGGACGACGTCGCCGCGGGCCGCGACGGGCTTCAGGCCGAACTGGTGCTCGATGGTCGCCATGATCGAGGTCGTGTCGTAGACCGTGTGGTCCACGCCCGAGCGATTGAAGCCCTTGGCGATCAGCAGCGCCGGAACGCGCGTGCCCGGGCCGAACTGGTCATGCGCTCCGGTGGTGCCGAGGCCCGGAGGCGAGACGTGGTCCCACGCTCCGCCGAACTCGTCGTACGTGACGATGATCAGGGTGTCCTTGGCCTGCGGCCCGGTCTCGATCGCCTGGATCAGGTCGACGAGGTGGTCGCTGCCGTTCGGCTCGCTCGAGTAGCCCGGGTGCTCGTTCTCGTTGCCGAGCGGCTTGACGAAGCTCACCTGCGGCAGGTGCCCGGACTTGGCCGCGTCGAGGAACGCGACTTCGTCCTTCAGGTGCTTCACCCGGTCGATCGTCCCCGGCGCATAGCGCAGGAAGTAGTTGAACGGCTGGTGGTGGAACTGGAACGACGAGTCGGGGCAGAACGGCCACGTCTTGCCGTCCGTGGTGGACACGTGCGGGTCGCTGCACGTCGGGCCGAAGCCGTTCGTCCAGCCGGGTCCGCCGATGTTGCCCGCGGCGTTGTCCCAGCCACCCGCATACCAGGCCCAGCTGACGCCCGCGTCGCTCATCCGGTCGCCGATGTTCAGGTCCACCGTCCGGTCGTCGGTCGGCGGCTCCGCCGCGCCGAACGTGCCCTGCGGCTCCCACATCGGCTGGAGCGTGTTGACGGCCCAGTCGCCGCAGGCGAGCCCCGGCCGCGTCGTCGCCAGACCGCAGGCCTGAGTGACGGCGCCGTCGACGACGGTGCCCGACGGCTTCAGGAGCGGATAGGCGTGGACGATCCCGGCGGGATCGGCGATGGCGACCTGGGAGGCCGGCGGGTTCGGCCATTCGAGCGGTTGCGCCGCGA
>DATBPR010000035.1:0-1929 GCA_036561285.1 Candidatus Limnocylindrales bacterium
TTGTCGGCGTACGGCAGGCCCGCGATCTTCGCGGTGATGTCCTGGAAGAGGCCCTGCGACGTCCAGTTCGGCATGAACACGACGTCCGCCGAGAACAGGTCCGGCAGGCCGTTCGAGCCGGCGGCCGCGCCGACCTTGGCCTGGTAGTTGTCGGTGGGCGTCACCGTCAGCTCGACCTGGTTCTTGTGGCTCGAGTTGTAGGCCGTCACGAGCGGTCGAACGCGGGCTTCCGTCGCGGCCCGGGTCCACATCGTGATCTTCGTGCCATCGTCGATGCCCTGGCCGGCACTGGCCGAGCCACTGCCCGTCGCCCCGGAAGCGGCCGGCACGGATGCCGCGGGCGCCGAGGCCGCCGGCGCAGACGCACCGCCGCTCGACGGGCTGGGAGTTGCCGCCGTCCCGCACGCCGACAGGACCAGCACGACGACGGTCGCGAGGGCGGGCAACCTGAGGTGGTACCGCATCCCGAATCTCCTCCTTGACGATCCCGCAGATCGGGTCGCACGCGGCCTATCACCGCATCGCCAGTCCGGGACCCGCGGCTACACTAGCACAGAGAAATCGCGTGCGTACATTCGTTTGCATGCCTGTTTCGGCGCCCTCGGCGGCGACCCGAACGGGCCGCCTGGAGGGCCATCGATGGGACAGCTGACGTTCGGACTCAACCTCTGGAGCCAGGCCTCGGACTGGCCCTCGTTCCTCGCCGCCGGACGTCGCGCGGAGGCGCTCGGCTACGACCATCTCTGGACCTGGGACCACGTCCTCGCGATCTTCGGCGACCCCGACCAGCCGATCTTCGAGGGCTACACGGCACTGGCAGCGATGGCCCAGGCGACCGAGCGGATCCGCCTCGGGCTGTTCGTCGGGGCGAACACGTTCCGCAACCCCGGTCTCGTCGCCAAGTCGATCGCCACGATCGACCACATCAGCAACGGCCGAGCGATCATGGGCCTCGGCGGGGCATGGTTCGGCGCCGAGCATCAGGCCTTCGGCATCGACTTCGGAACCGGGTTCGGCCAACGCCTGGACTGGCTCGCCGAGGCCGTCCCCGCGGTCCGCACGCTGCTCGACGGCGGCGAGGTCACGAGCGAGCCGGGCGGCCGCTACGCGTTCGACCATCTGCGGATCCAGCCGCCCCCGGTCCAGGCGCACGTCCCGGTGATGATCGGGGGCGGCGGCGAGCAGAAGACGCTCCGGATCGTGGCCCGGGATGCGGACATCTGGAACGTCTTCGGGACGCCGGAGATCGTCGCTCACAAGGCCGACGTCCTCCGCCGCCACTGCGAGGAGATCGGCCGGGACCCCGAGACGATCGAGCGATCGCTCGGCTGCAAGGTCACGATCCGCTCCACGGAAGCGGAGGCGGAGCGCGTCCGCCAGGCGACCCTCGCCCACAACCGGACGCCGCCGGAGCGGGTTGCAGGCGACACATCGTTCTGGACCGGGACGCCCGAGCAGATCGCGGAGACGATCCGGAGCTACCAGGCGGTCGGCTTCGACACCTTCATCGTCGAGCTCGCCGCCCCCTACGATGACGAGACGATGACCAGCCTGATGCAGCTCGTGAAGCCGATGGTCGACGGCACGGCCGTCCCCGCCTGATGGCGCGACCGTCGTGACCCGTTTCGGGGCGCTCCGCGACGAGGTCGTCCGGGCGAACCGGGCGCTCGCCCGGGCCGGCCTCGTCTCCCTCGCGTTCGGCAACGCGAGCGGCGTGGACCGGGCCGCCGGCGCCCTCCTGATCAAGCCGAGCGGGATCGCCTGCGACGCGGTCGAGCCGGACCAGATCGTGGCGGTCTCGCTGGCGGACGGGTCCATCCTCGAGGGCGAGCTGCGGCCGTCGTCGGACACGCCGACGCATCGCGAGCTCTACCGGCGGTTCCCGTCGATCGGTGGGGTCGTCCACACCCACTCGAGCTACGCCGCGGC